>JAUZOY010000089.1 GCA_030706235.1 Bacteroidota bacterium
AAATTTATAATAATAATATTCTGAAAGATTATAAAACGCTTAGAGAAAAACTTGGTGGTATAGGAGCATCATCAAGAGCTGCCGATATCATTTGTTCATATTTATCAACTTAATTTTTTATAAATAAAACTTTCCAAAACTAAACTTTCTCAACTAAAACTTCACTCATTTTTCACCATTCATCTTTCTATGTACTTGCCTTGACTTTGGGCTGACCTTGGGTTAACCTTGGGTTGATTTTAAACATTTCAATACTCAATTATGCATATTTTACATATACGGCTTTATTAGGGAGTTGCTACGGCTTTAGTGCGAAATTAATACCGAGTCATAAGAGAGTATAAATTTAAATATTTATTTGTGAATAGGAGTGCTACTGTGAATATCATTGTATTCCATTAACAATTTACAATTAACAATTTACAATTAACAATTAGAAAAAATGAGAAAATTCCAGTAAAAATTTATAATAGAATTTTTTTTCAAAAAATAATTGCATTATTTTAAAAAAAGTTTATGTACATTTGCAACTTTATGCTTATAATAATTGTCTATTAATAAACAAATTATAAATTTATAATGAGAAAAATATATCTTATATTAATTATTTTTACATTAACTTTATTGAATTCGATTAATTCTGTCATTAAAGCTCAGAATGTTGAGTTTGAAAAAGAAAATTTTCCCAATAAAAAAGATCAATATAAACAGGCAGTAAGAGATATAAAAGAAGCTGATAAAATAATAGAAAATGAAGGTACAAATCTTATTAGCCAGGCGTTACCTTTATATATTAAAGCAAACGATTTTAATCCAAACAATGCCCTACTGAATTATAAAATTGGCAAATGTTACCTTATGACAGATGAAAAGGTAAAATCCATTCCATACCTTGAAAAAGCTGCAAAACTAAATAAAGATGTCAATCCTGATCTTATGTATTTATTGGGCAAAGCATATCACTATAACATGGAATGGGATAAAGCTATTAGCACATACAAAGAAGCAATGAACAAAACCAGTTCAGCCAATCCGGCAAAAATAAAAGAAATCCAGAAAAAAATAGAAGAATGTAATACAGGTAAGGAACTTATAAAAAAGCCAACAAGAGTATTTATTGACAATATAGGACCCGGAGTAAACACAAAATACCCCGAATATAGTCCATGTATTTCCGCTGATGAATCAATGATAATTTTTACATCAAGAAGAGACAATGAAAATGGCACAACTCTTGTTTCTCCTGAAGATAATAAACCATATGAGGACATTTACATAAGTTACAATGATAACGGGAAATGGACTGATGCTATAAACCCGGGTAAACCATTGAATTCCGATACTCACGATGCAGCCGTTGCTCTTTCACCCGACGGTCAGAAATTATTTATATATAAAGGCGATAATGGCGGAGATATTTATCAATGTGATTTAAAGAAAGATCAATGGTCAAAACCGGACAGATTACCTAAAACTATAAATACAGAGTATCATGAATCATCAGCAAGTTTTTCATTTGATGGAAAAACAATATATTTCGTTAGTGATAAACCCGGAGGATTCGGAGGCAGAGATATTTATATGAGCAAAATGAATGAAAAAGGTAAATGGGGTGAAGCTATAAACCTGGGTCCAATAATCAATACCCCTTATGATGAAGAATCTGTTTTTATGCATCCTGATGGAAAAACATTGTATTTCAGTTCTAAAGGGCATAATACAATGGGAGGATATGATATATTCAAATCAGTATTCGAAAATGGAACATGGTCAGATCCAGAAAATATAGGGTATCCTGTAAATACTCCCGACGATGATGTATTCCTTTCAGTTGCAGCAAACGGTAAACATGCATATTATACCTCAGCAAAGCCCGGTGGATATGGTGATAAAGACATCTATATGATCACTTTCCTCGGTCCGGAAAAAGAAGTTGTAACAAATACAGAAGACAATCTGCTGGCAAGTCTTACACAGCCTATTTCTGAAACTGTAGTTGAAAAAGCAGTCGAGATTAAAACAAATCAGGTTACAATATTAAAAGGTAAAATTTTGGATGATATTACAAAACAACCTGTACTTGGTACAATTGAAATTACAGATAATGAGAAAAACCAGTTAGTTGCTACTTTTGAATCAAATGCATCTACAGGAAAATATCTTGTATCTCTTCCTTCCGGTAAAAACTATGGTATTGCAGTAAAATCTGAAAACTACCTTTTCCATTCTGAAAATATTGACGTAAAATCTGAAAAAAGCTATCAGGAAATTTATAAAGACATTTATCTCAAGAAAGCAACTGTCGGTACAAAAATCGTTCTTAAGAATATTTTCTTCGACTTTGACAAATCAACTTTAAGAAACGAATCAACAGCTGAACTTGAAAGACTTACAAAACTTCTTAACGATATGCCTGCCTTAAGAATCGAAATATCCGGACATACAGACAATAAAGGAACTGCTACTTACAATAAAAAATTATCAGAAGACAGAGCTCAGGCAGTTGTTGACTATCTTGTTTCCAAAGGAATAAATAAATCAAGACTTGAATATAAAGGATATGGCTTTGATCAGCCAATAGCCAAAAATGATACCGAACAGGGTCGACAAATGAACAGAAGAACAGAATTTAAAATATTAAGCAAATAAATATTGACAATGAATACATTAAAAGATCATAAACTATGTTTTGAAAAAATATTTTTCAGGAAAAAGTTCTATTATCTAAAATTGTAACTCACTTTATTAATTTGCGTAAACAATAAAGTAATTTTAAAAAAAAAGTTGTTTAATTAAAATTTTATCATATATTTGCATAAACATTTCAATAATTTTTAACCCATAATAAAATGGAAAAACAATTATTCATACTAAAAAAAGTTCAGAACAAAAAAATAAGGTTTTTTTTGTTCTTTGCTGTTATTTTTTTGAATATCAGCATATCATCAGCAAACAACCTTAGTATTACAGGGTTAAATTGCTTAAATCCGGGATCAGCAGGTCCTCAGCTAAACTTTCAAATTTCATGGTCAAATTGTTGGAATGTTATTGACGCTGCCAATAATGATACACTGTGGGATGCTGTATGGGTTTTTGTAAAATATCAGAATCTAAATACAAGTAGTTCTACACTTTGTGACCAATCAAGCACCTGGTCTCATGCACCTATGAGTTCCAATTATCAGGATTATTCATATCCTTATCCATTACAAATCGATAGAGTTTCTGACAATAAAGGAATATTTATCAGAAGAGCACGTTCAGGGACCGGTGATATACCTATCTGCTCAGTAACTATTGCATTAAATCTTCCTGCCGGAACTTATAATTTTTATATAGTCGGAATTGAAATGGCTCATGTTAGTACAGCAAGTTTTAATCTTGGTGACGGAACAAGTACTAATTCATTTTCCAATAATACTATTTCCGGTGAAGGAGCGTTAACTTCAGCCGCTTTAGGTGGTGGATTACAAGCTAATATACCTGCTGCTTATCCAAAAGGCTATAATGGTTTTTATGTTATGAAATATGAAATTACCCAACAACAATATGTTGAATTCCTAAATATGCTAACATATGACCAACAAGCTGCCAGAACTGCTATTGCACCAAATGCAGATCCCGGTGTTACCGGAGCTTGTGCAATGGTTTCAACACCAACACCATGCGCAAATAGAAATGGTATTAAATTAATTCAAAGAGGAGTTCCCGGAGCTAATTCAATTCCTGCAGTTTATGCATGCGATTTAAATTCAAATGATAATGCCAGCCCTCCCCCATCTGATATATTCAACAATACATCTGACGGAATGACAATTGCAATGAATTATCTTTCATGGGGTGATTTACTTGCATATCTTGAATGGGCAGCATTAAGACCTATGACTAACTTTGAATATGAAAAAATCGCAAGAGGCCAGAATGCCAGAGTTGCCGGCGAATATGCATGGGGATCTACATCATTATATCAGGCAACTTCATCTGCATTATCAAATGGAGGTCAAAACTCTGAAGTACCTACAAGTATGCCTCAGAATGGATATTGTGCATATGGTTCTGCTGTACCTGCTGACGGTCCTCTTAGAGTAGGTTTTGCAGCCACATCTTCAACTAACAGAATACAAGCTGCATGTGCTTATTATGGTGTGCAAAACTTATCCGGTAACGTTTGGGAAATGGTAATTGGAGGTAGTAATGCAGGAGGAAACGGATATAAACTTACTTCATCAGACGTTGGTGTAGGAGCTCTTACAGCAACAGGTAATAATCAACATCCAAACTGGCAAACATATTCTTCGGCTCCTTGTACTCATTCCTGGCACATGGAATTAAGAGGTGGTAGTTATAAATCTGCTTCAACTACGCTTAGAGTTTCCGACCGCTCTCAAAATTCAGCAGCATGCGGTGGTATTGCACCTATGGGTTTTGGTGATAATGATGATGCAAGACTTAGCGACGCCGGAGGTAGAGGTGTTCGTCAATGGAAATGGAACAGACCTAATTTCTATGCTCCATATAATGATACACAATCAAGTTCAGTAACAGGCGAATAAATTTATTAATATATTTAAAATTTTTAAATAATGGAAACAACAAATATAATTTCAAGTAAGAATTTGAAATATCGTTTTTTAGAATTATTAACGATTATTTTATTTGTCTTTGGGGGATTCCAAACGTATAATGCTAATGAAAATAATGTAACTATAACCAATGTGGTATGTCAAAATCCGGGTAGTGCTAATCCCCAGATTTCATTTTATCTTTCATGGAATAATAGCTGGAGAACTACTAGTATCGCTCCATATAATTATGATGCTATCTGGGTTTTTGTAAAAACTCAATATGTACCTAATACTGCTGTAAACTGCGAAACTACTAATCCATGGACACATGCTAAAATGAATGCTACTACTGCTAACGATACCGTAGGCTATCCTCTTCAGTTTTCTCTCCCTCTACCTACAGACCGTATGGGTATTTTCATCCAAAGAAGTGTTGACGGAACAGGAAATATTCAACCTACAAGAGTATCATTATTTTTAGATCAGGCATTAGGCACACCTACTCCGGGCAGTTTTAATTTTAAAGTGTTTGCAATAGAAATGGTTTATATCCCTACTGGAGCTTTTACCCTTGGAGATGGAACATCAACTAATTATTTAACCAAAGCTATTAATTCTGCAACGGATCAACCCGGTACAAATGGTGCTTTAACATTACAGGATTGCTGGGATGTAGCTTCAATTCCTGCAGCTTATCCTAATGGATATTCATCATTTTATGCAATGAAATATGAAATTTCTCAGCAACAATATGTAGAATTTCTAAATACATTAACATATGCTCAGCAAGCATCTAGAACAGCTATAGCACCTAACACCACAGCAACAGTAGCCGGAACATATGCAATGTATTCTCAGGCAGGTTCTGTAGCTGCTCAAAACAGAAATTCAATAAAATTAATTCAATCCGGTATTGCAGCAACATCCACACCTGCTGTTTATGGTTGCGATTTGGCTCTTGCTCCGGGCGACCCGTTTAATAGCACTGTTGATGGCAAAAACATAGCTATGAACTATATGAAATATGACGACTTACTTGCTTATCTTGACTGGGCGGCTCTTAGACCAATGACAAATTTTGAATTTGAAAAAGTATGCAGAGGATCAGGCGTAGCTGCAGTTGGTCAGGAAAGTGCTGTTGGAGTCGCAGTTAATGTTACAGCACCCACTGCTGCTAATAGTGGAGCTCTTTCTAATGCAGGACAATCAAGTGAAGTATCAACTTCTACAGCAAATGCAAGCGGACTATTTGCATATAACTCAATTGCAGCAAATGGCCCTCTTAGAGTTGGATTTGCGGCTACATCATCTACAACAAGAGTTGGCGCAGGTGCAGGTTATTATGGAGCAATGGATATGTCAGGTAATGTATGGGAAATGGTTGTAGGCGGATGGGATCCTCGTCAATCAGGATATAAAATTACTGTAGCTAATAATGGTGATGGAACATTAGATGCCAGCGGAAATGCAAATACGACAAACTGGCAAAATGGAACTTATACAGGGGTAATTGATAATCAATGGTATAGTCTTTGTACTGCTGTAAATTATTGGCATTTTGAATTTAGAGGAGGTGCCTACGATCAGGCTGCTTCTACACTCAGAGTATCCGACCGAAGTTATAATGGTGGTAATGTTTGTGGCTATTATTGTTCTTGCGCTGACCCAGGTCATAATTCTGCAAGTTACGGATATGGTAACACTGCTACTCAATCCAGATTAGCAAATGCCGGAGGTAGAGGAGTTCGTTCATATCCTTGATTTAACTTTTCATTTTATTTCATAAACATACAACTGCTTATGAATAATAGTAGTTGAATTTATATGGTACTTTATATTATGTACTAAAAAAGATGAAAAGTACGAATAAAAATATAATATTTTTATGGCTTTTATTTGGCAAAATAACTGCAGTAAGATTTATTGTATTTTTATTTTTTATTACACATAGCCTAATAATATATTCACAGGTTCCCGTTATTGAAACCGTGATTCCAACAAACATATCTAAAACAGGATGCATAAGTGGTGGAAATATAACAAATCCCAATGGAACAATAAGTTCAGTAGGTGTATGTTGGAGTACTTCAGCGAATCCTACAGTTTCTGACAATAAGACTAATAACGGAATAACAAATGGATTTTATAATAGTATAATCCCCGGCTCTCCCTTAACCCTTATTCCAAATACATTATATCATGTAAGAGCATATGCAATAAATGAAAATGGTATTGGATATGGAGTTGATCAAACATTTACCACATTAAGTAATTCTCTTACCGCTACTGTTGCAACTTCAGTTACTGCAACAAGTTTTACAGCTAATTGGACAACTCCCATTGGCGGCGGTAGCGAAACATTTACATATACTATAATTGTAAGTCCCAATCCTGACTGTTCCTCTCCTGTCCAGACTATTTCAGGCATTGCATCCGGAACACTTTCTCAGGCAATTGCCGGATTAACATCAGGAGTGAATTACTACTATTCTGTATTTGTAGTTAATGCCGGCGGTAATAGTGCTTTATCCAATATTATTACAATGTATCCAAGTTACGCAGGTGGTAATTTCGATGGCGGAACAGTTACAAGCTATTACATTAACAACTGCTTAATTCCCGATTTTAATGATATGTATTTTGGAGGTAGTAGTTCCGGCTATATAAGCACAAATTTATTTTCCATATTGTGTTCATACATGTATTATGGTGGTGATGGTAGAGGAGACAATAATTCGGATGGGTCTGCAACAAATTGTTTATTACCTGATATTAGTTCTGTGTATTTAGGTGGAATTGAAGATGGATTTAGCGATACTTCGCTGATAGTACAAAAATGTCCTTATTCATATTTTGGTGGTGATTATGACGGAGGCACGGTAAACAGTTATTCAACAAATATAAACTGTCTTCTTCCAAGTTATACAGATATATATCATGGCGGAGATGAGGATGGTTATTCCGATACACTTTTATTACAAATTCGTTGCCCATATAATTATTATGGTGGTGAATACGATGGATCGATAGTGAATAATTATAATACTAATACTAATTGTCTCTTACCAAGCTATACAGATATATACCATGGTGGAACAGAAGATGGTTATGCAGATAGTTTATTACTTCAAATTCGTTGCCCTGTATTCTTTTATGGAGGTAATTACGATGGTCAGGCAGTTTGTACAGCATATCCTTCATGTGAAGTTGTTGATTTTACAGTAGACAATGATTCAATATGCCCCGGTCAGGTTTGTAATTTCACAGATTTAAGTTCAATGTCAGGTGGTCCGGGAACTAATTACCCAACCAAATGGTTATGGTCTTTTGAAGGAGGATATCCATCAACTTCTACTCAACAAAATCCTTCAGTGGCCTATAGAAGAAGCGGATTATATAAAGTTTCTCTTACAGTTGGGAATGATTCTTCCGGATACAAAACAGTAACAAAATTAAATTATATTTTTGTCGGTTTAAACCCGACAGCAACTATTGATACATTTGGATCAACTAACACATGTCAATGTCAGAAATTAATCCTTTCAGCTAACAACGGATCATCCTATTCATGGTCACCAACCGGTGAAACTACCCAATCTATTACCGTAACTCAAAGTGGAACATACACTGTTACTGTTGATGGATGTTATGTAGTTAAACAACCTGTAATAGTAAATATTAATCCAAATCCAAAGAAACCTGTAATATCTACAGATGGTTTTATTCAATCCAATTCTCCAGATTCAGGTAAAATAATTCTTTCTTCTTCACCAAGTACATCATATAAATGGGTTCCAACCAATAAAACTACACAAAGTGATACAATATCATTAGGAAACAATAATTTTGAGGGAAATTATTATGTAATTGGCTATGATGCCAACGGATGTAGTGACTCATCATCAGTAGTAAGAGTACAGGTTGATAAAAATGGCCCTTGTGATGTGGCATTAAAAGTTGATCTGCTTTCAATGTTTGGTATGCCATATAATAATAAATGGATTTATATTAAATGGGTTAGTGCATCAGAAACTAATAATGATCATTATACACTTGAAAGAAGCAAAAATTCAAAAGAATATGAGGAAATTACTACTATTAAAGGAGCAGGAAATTCAAGTTCACCTATTTCATATTCTTTTTATGATAAAGAGCCTTATTTCGGAACTTCATATTATCGCCTTAAACAAACTGATTTTGACGGGAAATCCGATTATGTAGGATTTATTATAGTAAGATTATTTCCAAGAAGTGTTAGTATTCTAAAAGTATATCCTAATCCTGTTAGCAATCTTATTAAATATGATATTATCAACAATTATGATAGTTTGAAATTAACAATTTCAATTACAGATTTACTTGGAAGAAATATTAAAAATCAGGATGTAACACTATTTTCAGGAGATAATCATAACATAATTAATGTTAATGAACTTGAAAGTGGCTTATATTTTTTAAATTTTACTACAATGCCATACAGTAATACAAATGATAAAAAAAATATTTTCACCTGGAAATTTGTAAAAGAATGATTTATAATTAATAAAGATATAAATATATTTCATAATATAAAAGTATGAAGACTAAAGAGCACATACCAAAAAAGAAATTTAAAATATTATATCTGATTATATTACTAATTATTAGTCAGATAAACTCATATGCGCAGTTAGCATCATTAACATCAGTTGCTTCTGCAGGCATAACAAAAACTACTGCTACAGGCTTTTCTTTTATTACAGATGAAGGTGGTTCAGCAGTTACGGACAGAGGTATGTGCTGGAGTACAAATAATCCACCAACAATATTGGACAACATTACATCAGATGGAGCAGGTATTGGAGGATTTATTAGTGATTTAACAGTTTTAACACCTAATACTACATATTATATAAGATCATATGCTACAAATGGTTCCGGAACAGCTTATGGAAATGTCATCACAATTCATACTCTTTCCGATTCCCCGGAATTAACTACAACAGCAATTACCGGTATTACCAATACAGGATGTGCAAGTGGCGGAACAGTTTCCTCTCCCGGTACATATTCAGCAGTTTTATCAGAAGGAGTTTGCTGGAACAGATCTGGGTCACCTACACTTAAAAATATGGATGGTAATACATCAGATGGTGCAATAACGCCTTTTACAAGTAATCCTTCCGGACTAATGCCATCAACAGTCTATTATTTATGTGCATATGCTATTAACGGTACTGATACGGCTTATGGAAATGTACTCTCTTTTACAACTCTAGGTACACCTCCTTTATTATCAACAAATGCAATCACAGGCATTACTTCAAGCGGATGCACAAGTGGAGGAAATATTACCGCATGGGGTGGTTCTAATATTACAGACCGAGGCGTTTGCTGGGGAACTTCTACAGGACCACTTTCATCCGGCAGTCATACATCCGATGGTACAGGAACCGGGTCTTATACCAGTAATCCTGCCAGTTTAACTCCAAATACTCTTTATTATCTTCGATCTTTTGCTGTTAATAGTACCAGCACTGCTTATGGTAATGAACTTACATTTACAACTAAAAATACTCCTCCTACAGGACTAAATGTTACTTCTCTTTCTTATGATGGTTTCATTGCAAACTGGACAGCTCCTGCAGGTATAGGATCTGAACCTTATACATACACAATCAGAGTATATAATAATTCCGGTTGCACTGGTGCTCCGATCAGAACGTTTTCAGGAATCAGTTCATCTCTCACATCATATCAGATAACATATCTTAAATTCAATACATCATACTGGTATGTCATGAGAACAATTAATGCCGGTGGAGAAAGTGACTCAATTACATCTTCAACAACCACACTAGCAGCAAACTTATATAAAGGAGGGAGTGAAGACGGATTTGAAATTGGAAATTATTATACTCCTTTATCATTTTGTTTTATTCCATTATTTACAGATGCATATTATGGTGGAACAGGTGATGGTTCTGTAATTAATAATAAAATCATAAAAAATTGTCCTTATTCTTACTACGGAGGTAGTGAAGATGGATATATTGAAAGTGATTATACTACACCAACAACATTATGTCAGCCCATAGATTTTAATAGTGTTTATCTTGGTGGCAGTGATGACGGATTTGTAAATAAAAATTCTATAGTTATTAAATGCCCTTATTTTTATTATGGGGGTAACGAAGATGGTTACTTAGAGAGCGATTATTCTATAACCAATTGCCCTGTTCCTAATTTTACCAGTGCATATTATGGAGGTAGTGAAGATGGTTTTATTGATAATAATTTGACACTTAAAAGATGTCCTTATAATTATTATGGAGGCAGCGAAGATGGAATAGACGTTTTTAGTGTTGGTCAGATAAATTGTCCTCCACCTGTATTTACAAATGTCTATTTTGGAGGTAATGAAGATGGATTCATTGACAATAATTTAACCCTAAAGAGATGTCCTTATAATTATTATGGAGGAAGTGAAGATGGATTGGCAGTATTTTCTGTAAAACCTGCTTGTCTTCCTACAGTTGATTTTAATACTGCTCTAAACTGTGCTGATCAGACTGTAACATACACAACCAATTGTACAGGTATACCAACTTGCCCACCATCAAAATATTCTCCGACATATAGTTGGACATTTAATGGAGGTAATCCTTCATCATATACCGGAGCAACTCCTCCTACAGTAACATATACTACTACAGGAACTTTTAC
>JAUZOY010000009.1 GCA_030706235.1 Bacteroidota bacterium
AATATTGCCCTCCTTCAAACGTCAAACCATACATATATGTTCCACTTGCATCTACAATTACATCTCCATACGGAGAAAATCCTCTATCTGTGCTTAAACTATACAAAGTATTTAGCTGTGCATGCATTTGTAAACTAAAACACAGAAAAACAGTTAAAATAAATAAAATTTTTCTCATAATAATTTTAATTTAAAATGTTAATTTTAATAAATTTTAATAATTAAATAAATAAATACGATATACCTCCTTTCTGCATAGAAAACATTTTTGGTTAATAAATATTAAATTATAAAATAAACTGATTTGATTTTTATGTTTTATTCTTGCATTGCAAATTTATTATATTATTTTTATTCGTGCTTTATATTTTTATTTTTTTTAATAATAAATACCTATCTATTTATTTTTACGATCATTAACAAATCATATAAATTTCTTATATACATAAACAAAAAAATCAAATAAATGAAATTATGCAATGGTTTTTCCTTAAGCATTAATCACAATTTCATAACACAACCGCCTTTAGCCATTCCTTTTTTAATAATTATTCATGAATTATTGCTAAATTTTACTAACTTTGTGATAAAATTTACAATTATGATTATTACTAAAATATATATACCACAGGATTATTTGCCTGTAATTATCCAGACAATAATAGTATTTGGATTTGTAGGAACAACAATATTAATAACACATTTACTTGGACCTAATAGAAATACTAAAGAAAAACTGGAAAATTTTGAATGCGGTATTGAAAGCTTTGGTAATGCTAGAAGTCCGTTTTCAGTAAAATATTTTCTGATAGCTATTCTCTTTGTCCTTTTTGATGTTCAGGTTATTTTTTTCTACCCATGGGCACTGAATCTTAAAGAACTTGGCAATCAGGGTTTCTTTGAAATGTTATTTTTCCTTGGTGTTCTTATCGTTGGATTTATTTATATTGTTCTTAAAGATGCATTTAAATGGAACCAATGAAAATTACTAATTACGAATTATGAATTACGAATTTTTTAACCTTATTTACAATTTTTAACCTTAGTAGAAAGATGCACCCCCAACTACCTCAAAACCTTATTTATAATTAACAACCTTATTAAGAGAATATGGAAAATACAGAAAAAACAGGAGATGGAGGATATTTAACCGGCAAACTTGATCATTTGGTTGGACTTGCCCGTAAGAATTCAATCTGGCCATTACCGCTGGCAACAAAATGTTGTGGTATAGAATTTATGGCAACAATGGGTGCACATTATGACTTTGCAAGATTTGGTTCAGAAAAGCTTAGTTTCAGTCCGCGACAATGTGATGTTCTTATGGTTATGGGAACAATTTCAAAGAAAATGGCCCCTGTAGTAAAAGAAATTTATGTTCAAATGTCAGAACCCAGATGGGTTATTGCTGTAGGTGCATGTGCTTCTAGTGGAGGAATTTTTGATTCTTACTCCGTTCTTCAGGGAATTGATAAAATAATTCCTGTAGATGTTTATATTCCGGGATGTCCGCCAAGACCGGAACAGATTATTGATGGTCTGATGAAAGCTCAGGAACTTATAGGTAATGAACATCTCAGAAGACGGCATTCTAAGGAATATCAGGAATTGCTTAAAAAATATGGAATTGAATAGTTATAAAGTTAAAAGTTTATTTTGAATTAATTATATGCCCATCTCCTGCGGGAGAGGGGTTAGGGGTGAGGGCTTAATTCAAACCCCTTAACCGTTAACCATTAAATTTAATTTATGTTTTCCATTAAAGAAGAATTAAACAATAATATAATCAGCAAATTAACTATTAGGTTCGGTAATGGAATTTTATTTCATGAACTTTCATATGATACATTATGTATTACTATAGATAAAAATATTATTTTCGATTGTATTGATTATTTATATAAAGAAGAAACATTGAAATATCGTTTTTTAACAACTCTTTGTGGTATTCATTATCTGGATTCAGAAAAAAGTATTGGAGTTATCTATCATCTTCATAGTTTAACTAACAACCATAGGATCAGGATTAAATCCTTTACTGAAATTGAAAATCCTGTTTTTCCCTCAATCACAACAATATTTAATGCAGCAAACTGGATGGAAAGAGAAACATATGATTTCTTCGGAATAATCTTTGAAAATCATCCGAATTTAAAGAGAATTCTTAATGCAGATGATATTAACTATTTTCCAATGAGAAAAGAATATCCCATTGAAGACACTACAAGAGATGATAAAAATGATAATATGTTTGGAAGAAGTTAACTTTTAAGATGTTTGAATATTATAAAATAAAAGAAAGGGAAGTCACACATAAGGATTATAATACTCTTAACCTGGGACCTATTCATCCTGCAACTCATTGTGTTTTCCAGAACAAACTAACAATGGATGGAGAGATTGTCATTGAAGCTGAGCAAACAATCGGATATGTTCACAGAGCTTTAGAGAAAATGGCTGAAAGAAAAGCTTATTATCAGATTAGTACATTGACAGATAGAATGAATTATTGCTCCTCACCTATCAATAATTTCGGATGGGAAATGACAGTAGAAAAACTTTGTGGTATAGAATTACCCAAAAGAGTTGAATACATGAGAGTAATAATTATGGAACTTTCAAGAATTGCTGATCATTTACTTTGCAACAGTGTGATTGGAGTAGATAGTGGTGCACTTACAGGTTTTGTATATCTATTTCAGGACAGGGAAAAAATATATGAAATTTTTGAAGAAATCTGCGGGGCAAGACTTACAACAAACATAGGAAGAATAGGAGGATTTGAACGAAACTTTAATAATAATGTATGGACTAAACTAGATTCATTTCTCAAAGAATATCCCAAACATTTAAAAGAATTTGAAAATTTACTTGTTCGTAACAGGATATTTATGGACAGAACAATTAATGTAGGTAGTATTTCAGCAGATAAAGCTCTTAACTATGGATTTACAGGTCCTTGTCTTCGTGCTACAGGAGTAGATTTTGACATCAGAGTCAGCAATCCGTATTCTTCTTATGAAGATTTTGATTTCATAATTCCTGTCGGAACTAATGGAGATACTTATGACAGATTTATGGTCCGTCAGGAAGAAATGTGGCAAAGTCTTAATATAATTAATCAGGCTGTTGATAAAATTAATAAAATACAAAACGAGATATATCACGCCGATACTCCATTATATTATCTTCCTCAAAAACAAGATGTATACACAAAAATGGAAGCATTAATCTGGCATTTCAAGATAGTTATGGGCGAAACATCTATACCTGTGGGAGAAGTATATCATTGTGTTGAAGGAGCTAACGGAGAGTTAGGATTTTATCTTATTAGTGATGGAGGAAGGACACCATACAGATTACATTTCCGACGACCATGTTTTATTTACTATCAGGCATATCCTGAATTAATCAAAGGAGGATTCCTTTCTGATGCAATACTTACAATGAGTAGTTTAAATGTAATTTCCGGCGAATTAGACGCTTAATGCCCTCACCCCCAACCCCTCTCCCTCAGGAGAGGGGAGATGAATTTTTCACTTTTCAATTAAATAAGTAAGGGGGTGAAACTTGCGTCTCACACCCCCTACTTAACCCTACATTATGAAAACTTACTCTTATAAGTTGAATCTTTATTCAGCCTGTTGTTCCGGTTTTGCTTCCTGAACTTCAGGTGCAGATTCTACTGTTTCATTTATATTTTCTTTTGCTTCTATTTTTGTAGTTGTTTTAGCTTTAGCACCTCCACGACCTCTTCTTGTTGTTTTTACCTTTTTAGTTGTGGTTGTTTTAAGCATATTTTCATTATAGTCTACAAGTTCAATGTAACACATTTCTGCATTATCACCTATTCTTGTTCCTGTTTTCAGAATTCTTGTATAACCACCCGGTCTGTCGGCAATTTTAACAGAAATATCTCTGAATAAAGTACTAACTGCAACTTTATCTCTCAAATAGCTAAAAACTACCCTTCTTGAGTTTGTTGAATCTTCTTTTGATTTTGTTAACAAAGGTTCAACATATGTCTGAAGTTCTTTTGCTTTAGCGACAGTGGTTTTAATTCTTTTATGCAGAATTAGTGAAGTGGCCATATTAGACATCATTGCCATTCTGTGTGAAGACGTTCTTCCTAAATGATTAAATTTTCTTCCGTGTCTCATTGTATTTTAGTCCTTATCTAATTTATATTTTGCAAGATTCATACCGAAGGTAAGATTCTTTGACTGTACTAATAATTCTAATTCTGTTAAAGATTTTTTACCAAAGTTTCTAAACTTTAATAAATCTGCTTTATTTAACGAAACGAGATCTCCTAAGGTTTCAAGTTCTGCAGCTTTTAGACAATTTAATGCTCTTACAGAAAGATCCATATCAACTAATTTAGTTTTCAGGAGTTGTCTCATGTGTAATGAAGATTCATCAAAATCTTCAACAGGAGGTTTTGTTGCTTCAAGATCAATAGTTATTTTTTCATCGGAGAACAGCATAAAGTGATATATTAGAATTTTAGCTGCTTCTTTCAGAGAATCTTTTGGTGATATTGAACCGTCTGTTGTAATATCAAGAGTTAACTTTTCGTAGTCTGTTTTTTGTTCTACCCTATAGTCTTCGATAGAATACTTAACATTTTTAATTGGTGTAAATATTGAATCAATAAAAATTGTTCCAAAAGGCACATTAGGCACTTTATTTTCTTCTGCCGGAACATAACCTCTGCCTTTTTCAATATTAATATCCATTCTCAGATTTACAAAAGCTTCCATATTGCAAATCACAAGATCTGGATTTAATATCTGAAAGGATGTCAGAAATTTTCCTATATCACCCGCAGTAAATTGTTTTTGATTAGAAATATTTACAGTTATTTTCTCATTAGAAATAGTTTCTATCTGTCTTTTAAACCTTACCTGTTTAAGGTTCATAATAATTTCAGTAATATCTTCTACTACACCATTCATTGTAGAGAATTCATGGTCAACGCCTTCAATCTTTATTGAAGTAATTGCAAATCCTTCTAAAGAAGATAATAATATCCTACGGATTGAATTACCTATTGTAACTCCAAAACCTGGTTCGAGAGGGCGAAATTCAAATTTACCAACGGTATCACTTGAATTCAGCATTATGACTTTATCTGGTTTTTGAAAAGCTAATATTGCCATTTATTTTTTCTTTTGTTATTTATCAGTTTTAAAATTTGTGTAATTAACTATTTAGAATACAACTCGACAATAAACTGTTCTTTAATTCTTTCCGGAATATTTTCTCTTTCAGGATAATTTAAAAATTTTCCGGTCATTGTAGAATCATCCCATTCTAACCAATTAAATTTATTAGATCTTCTGCTTATAGATTCAGTAATAACTTCTAAAGATTTTGAACGTTCTCTTATACTAATTATATCACCGGGTTTTACAGAAAAAGAAGGTATATTTGTTAATTGGCCATTAACCATTATATGTCTGTGAGACACAAGTTGCCTTGCACCATTTCTTGTTGGAGCAAGTCCCAAACGAAACACAACATTATCAAGTCGTGCTTCAATTAACTGAAGAAGCACTTCACCGGTAATACCTTTTTTTCTTGTTGCTTCTTCGAAAACTTTTGCAAATTGTCTTTCCAATATACCATATGTATATTTAGCTTTTTGTTTTTCTAACAATTGCAAACCGTATTCAGATGGTTTTTTCTTAGAATTTCCATGTTGACCCGGAGGATAATTTTTTTTCTCAAATGCTCTGTCAGGACCATAAATAGGATCTCTGAATTTCCTGGAAATTTTGGTTTTTGGGCCTATATATCTTGCCATTTTTTATTTATGATTAATGATTTATGATTAAGGATTTAAAATTTTTTAATTTTTAATTCTTAATATTTAATTTTTTATACTCTTCTTCTTTTTGGTGGTCTACAGCCGTTATGAGGTAATGGTGTAACATCAACAATTTCGTTTACATCAATTCCAACTGAATTTATTGTTCTGATTGCAGATTCTCTACCTGATCCTGGTCCTTTTACATATACTTTAACTTTTCTTAAACCAAGATCATAAGCTGTTTTACCGCAATCAGTTGCTGCTACCTGAGCTGCATATGGGGTATTTTTCTTTGAACCTCTGAAACCCATTTTTCCTGCTGATGACCATGATATTACCTGACCATCATTGTTGGTAAGTGATATTATTATATTATTAAAAGTAGCACTTATATGAGCTTCACCAATACTGTCTACTCTAACTACTTTCTTTTTTACTGTTTTTGTTGCTTTGGTTGATTTTGCCATAAAATTATTTATGATTAATTATTTCTTAACAGCTTTTTTCTTATTTGCAATAGTTTTTCTCTTACCTTTTCTGGTTCTGCAATTGTTTTTTGTCCTTTGACCTCTGACAGGTAAACCATTTCTGTGTCTTATACCTCTATAACATCCGATATCCATTAATCTTTTAATACATAACTGTACTTCAGAACGTAGAGCTCCTTCAACTTTAATTTTATCACTTATTATAGTTCTTATCAAACCTTGTTGTTCATCATTCCAGTCCTGCACTTTGGTATTATAATCTATTCCTGCTTCGCTTAATATTTTTCTAGCGGTGCTTCTTCCTATACCATAAATGTAAGTAAGACCAATTTCTCCTCTTTTGTTTTTTGGTAAATCTATACCTGCAATTCTAGCCATACTATTTATAAATTAAATTTTAACCTTGTCTTTGTTTAAATTTCGGATTCTTTTTATTAATAACATATAATACACCTTGTCTGCGCACTATTTTGCAATCTTCTGTTCTTTTTTTAATAGATGTTCTGACTTTCATTTTATTTATTATTATACATTTTCTATTTATATCTGAATGTTATTCTTCCTTTTGTAAGATCATATGGAGACATCTCTAATGATACTTTATCTCCAGGTAATATTTTAATATAATGCATTCTCATTTTACCTGAAATATGAGCAGTAATTATATGCCCATTTTCAAGTTCCACTCTGAACATCGCATTTCCAAGCGATTCAACTACAGTACCATCAAGTTGTATTGATGATTGTTTCATTTATTTTGTTTTAGTATCCTAATTTTTCTAAATATTCAAATGACGATAATATATCGGCTTTTCCGTTGGTGATTGCAATAGTATGTTCAAAATGTGCAGATGGCTTTCCATCTCTTGTTAAAACACACCATCCATCATTCCCTATATATACTTCTTTTTTCCCAATGTTTATCATAGGTTCTATTGCTATAACCATTCCGGCAATAAGTTTATGTCCTTGTCCTCTTCTACCATAATTTGGAACATCAGGTTTTTCATGTAAATTTCTTCCTACACCATGTCCTACCATTTCTCTTACTACAGAATATCCGAATGACTCACAATAATTCTGTATCTCAAAACCAATATCACCAATTCGTTTCCCTTCAACAGCACTTTCTATTCCCAAATACAAGGACTTTTTTATTCTCTGAAGAAATATTTTAATTTCTTCACTTACCTGTCCTACAGGAAATGTATAGGCACTGTCACCATAAAAACCATTTTTCACCGTTCCACAATCTACTGATACAATATCACCTTCTTTTAAGATCTTATTTTTTAATGGAAACCCATGTACAACTTCACTATTTAAAGATACACAAAGTGTTGATGGAAATCCATTATAATCTTTAAAAGCCGGTTTAGCATCATTATCACGTATAAATGTTTCGGCTACTTTATCCAATTCATAACAACTTACACCCGGTTTTATAATTTTAGCAACTTCAGCTAACGTTTTACCAACAAGCAAAGAACTTTCTCTTAATAATTCTACTTCTTCCTTAGTTTTTATATATATCATTACCTTACTTTGAAAATATTCAAAGCGAATTTAATAAAAATATTTTAAAATTTAAAATTCATATCTTTTAAATTCATTTAGCTCCTAAGGGTTAAATGTTATCCTGCAGTCATACCTGTTGAAGTACGACCTTTTATTCTTCCTGATTTCATCAATC
The DNA here is from genome assembly GCA_030706235.1 of Bacteroidota bacterium. Lineage (GTDB taxonomy): Bacteria > Bacteroidota > Bacteroidia > Bacteroidales > GWE2-29-8 > JAUZOY01. The sequence goes on from JAUZOY010000009.1 coordinate 7,997, forward strand.
CGTCATAATGACGCATCAATAAATGACTTTCGATTTGTTGAAGTGTATCCAATACGACACCAACCAGGATCAGCAATGAAGTACCTCCATAAAACTGAGCAAATTGACTATTTACACCAATAATTCTTACAAAAGCCGGCATAATTGCAACAAATGCAAGGAATATTGATCCTGGTAATGTTATCTTAGACATTACGCTATCAACAAAATCAGCAGTTTTCTTCCCTGGTTTTATTCCGGGAACAAATCCACCATTCTTTTTCATATCATCAGCTATCTGAGTAGGATTTACCGTAATAGCTGTATAGAAATATGTAAATGCAATAATTAAAAATGCAAACAGAAAATTATACCAGAAACCATTAAAGTTTGATAATGTTGCAGCTACTCCACTTAATGATTCTACATTTGCAAAACCTACAATAGTTAATGGAATAAACATTATTGCCTGTGCAAAGATTATTGGCATTACTCCTGCTGAATTAACTTTCAAAGGAATGTATTGTCTTACTCCTCCGTATTGTTTATTACCGACAATTCTTTTAGCAAACTGAACCGGAATTTTTCTTGTTCCCTGTACCAAAAGTATTGTAGCAATAATAACAAGTACCAGGAAAACTATTTCAACAAGAAAGACTACTAATCCACCACCTTGTTCTTCAATTCTTGAGAAAAACTCAGCCATAAAAGCAAATGGTAATCTTGCAATAATTCCAATCATAATAATTAATGAAATACCATTTCCTATACCTTTATCAGTAATTCTTTCACCTAACCACATAACAAACATTGTTCCTGTTACTAATATTATAATAGATGTTAGCCAGAAAAAAGTACCTGGGCTTGCATCTGTAGTAAATGGATAAAATGCTTCGTTTGGTAATTGAGATCTTAAATTAGCTATATACCCCGGAGCTTGTCCTGCTGTTATTATAACAGTCAAATAACGTGTTATTTGATTTATTTTCTTTCTTCCGCTTTCTCCTTCTTTTTGTAATTTCTGGAAATATGGTATTGCCAAACCCAGCAACTGTACAACTATAGAAGCTGAGATATAAGGCATAATTCCCAACGCAAATACTGAAGCATTTGAAAACGCACCTCCTGAAAACATATTTAGCAGACCTAATAATCCATCACTTGTTTGATGCCTTAAATTTCCCAACATATTCGGGTCAACTCCAGGTAATACAATGAAGGATCCAAATCGGTAAATTAATATAAATCCTATAGTATAGATAATCCTTGTTCTAAGGTCCTCAATCTTATAGATGTTTTTTAATGTCTGTATTAAGTTTTTCATTCAATATTAGATTTTTGTTACTACTCCACCTTGAGATTCGATAGCTTGAATAGCTGATTTTGAAAATGAATGTGCTTTTACTTCTAATTTGTTTTTAAGAACGCCTCTTCCTAATATTTTAATCATATCATTTTTCCCTACCAACCCATTTTCAACTAAAATTTCAGGTGTAATAGTAGTTAATGAATTTTTTTCTGCTAATTCCTGAATAAGGTCAATATTTATACCTTTATATTCTTTTCTGTTAAAATTTCTGAATCCGAATTTTGGTAATCTTCTTTGAATTGGCATCTGACCACCTTCGAATCCCATTTTGGAAGAATAACCTGATCTGGCCTGAGCTCCTTTATGACCTCTTGTTGATGTTCCTCCTCTACCTGATCCCTGACCTCTTCCTATTCTTTTTCTGTTTTTCACAGAGCCTTCTGCTGGTTTTAAATTGCTTAAGTCCATAATTTTAATTCTTTAAAAATTATACTTCTTCTACTGTTAGTAAATGTTGCAACTTGTTAATCATTCCTACAATTTGTGGAGTTGCATCTACAATTATAGGATTATTCATTTTTTTTATTCCTAATGCCTGTAGAGTTTTTTTCTGTCTTTCCGGTCTGTCTATTCCGCTTTTAATTTGAGTTACTTTTAATTTTTTCATTTTACTTACTTTATCAACCATTAAAAACTTTTTCTAAACTTATACCTCTTACCTGTGCTATTGTAAACGGATCTCTTAAATTTAAAAGAGCATCAAATGTAGCTTTTACAAGACTATGTGGATTTGATGAACCTTTAGATTTAGCAAGAACGTCTGTAACTCCAACACTTTCTAATACTGCACGCATTGCACCTCCTGCTATAACTCCTGTTCCGTGAGCTGCTGGTTTTATAAATACTCTTGCACCACAATATTTACCATTTTGTTCATGTGGTATGGTTCCTTTAAGTATTGGAACTTTTATCAAATTTTTCTTCGCATCGTCAACTCCTTTGGCGATAGCAGTTGTTACTTCTTTTGCTTTTCCTAGTCCATAACCGACTACTCCGCTTCCATTTCCTACTACAACTATAGCAGAAAAGCTAAAAGTTCTTCCTCCTTTGGTAACTTTTGTTACTCTCTGGATGCTTACCAACCTATCTTTAAATTCTATTTCTGTAGATTTTACTCTTTTAATATTTACGTTTGCCATAATTTATTTTTAGAATTTTAAACCACCTTCTCTTGCTGCTTCAGCCAGAGATTTTACTCTACCATGATATAAATAACCGTTTCTGTCAAAAACCACTGAGGTTATCCCAGCTTCAATAGCTTTTTCAGCAATTGCTTTACCTACAACTTTTGCCTGTTCACATTTATTAATTTTCAGGTCAATTTTAAGAGAAGAAACTGCTACTAATGTTTTATGTTCTAAGTCATTTATAATCTGAGCATATATTCCTTTATTACTTCTGAAAACACTTAAGCGTGGTATTTCATTAGTACCAGAAATTACTTTTCTGATTCTGTTTTTTATTCTGTTTCTTCTAAATTCTTTATTTACAGCCATTTTAAAAAATATTTTATGTATTATTATTTGCCTGCAGATTTACCAGCTTTTCTTCTTATTTGTTCATTCAGGAATTTAATACCTTTTCCTTTGTAAGGTTCCGGTTTTCTCAGAGAACGAAGTTTTGCTGAAATCTGTCCTAACAATTGTTTATCTTTGCCAACCAGTATAATAGTAGGATTTTTCCCTTTTACTGCAGTTGTTTCTATTTTAATATCCGTAGGTAATTCAAAGATAACATTATGAGAATAACCTAAACTTAAATCCAAAACATTTCCATTTGCAGTAGCTCTATAACCAACACCTACCAGTTCGTGCTCAACTCTGAAACCTGTACTAACTCCTTTAACCATATTTGCCAGCAAAGCTCTGTACGTTCCATGTAATGATTTATGTCTTAATTGTTCAGTATGTCTTTCAAGTACAATACTATCATCATTAACATTAACAGTTATGCAAGGGTCAACGCTCTGACTTAATTCTCCCATAGGACCTTTTACAGTAACAACATTTTTATCTGTTACATTTATTTTAACTCCCTGTGGTATACTAATTGGTAATTTACCTATTCTTGACATTTATTTTAACCCTCCTAATATTAATATACATAACATAATACTTCACCGCCTACTTTCAAAGTTTTAGCTTCTTTATCAGTAATTACACCACTTGATGTAGATAAAATTGCTATTCCTAATCCATTAATTACTCTTGGTAAATTTTCTGAATTGGCATACTTTCTTAATCCCGGACGACTAACTCGAATTAATTTACTAATTGCGGGCATTTTTGTAACAGGATGATACTTTAAAGCAATTTTTATATTACCCTGTACAGAATCATCATCAAACTTATAATTTAGTATATATCCTTTTTCGAAAAGTATCTTAGTGATATTCTTCTTTAAATTCGATGAAGGTATTTCAACTATTCTGTGATTTGCTTTTACCGCATTTCGAATTCTTGTCAAATAATCTGCAATTGGATCTGTCATTTTAACAACTCTTATTAATTTTAATAATTCTTTATTACCAACTTGATTTAGTTATTCCTGGAATCATACCAAACAATGCCATTTCTCTGAATGTTATTCTTGAAATTCCAAACTGACGCATATAACCTCTTGGTCTTCCAGTAATCTGGCATCTGTTTCTCATCCTGATAGGTGATGAATTTCTTGGTAATTTTTCTAATCCTACAAAATCTCCTGTTTCCTTCAACAGTTTACGTTTTGCAGCATATTTATCTACTAATTTTTTTCTTTTGCGTTCTCTCGCCTTCATTGATTCTTTTGCCATGGTACTATTTGTTTTGATTTTTAAATGGTAAACCAAATTCTTTTAATAAAGCAAATGCTTCTTCATCATTTTTGCTTGATGTAACAAAAGTTATATCCATTCCCATTATTTTATTGATTTTATCAATATTTATTTCAGGAAAAATAATTTGTTCTGTTATACCTAATGTATAATTTCCTTTCCCATCAAATCCTTTTTCATTTATACCTCTGAAATCTCTAATACGTGGTAGAGCTACTGCCACTAATCTGTCAAGAAATTCATACATTCTTTCACCTCTGAGTGTTACTCTAACACCTATTGGCATGTTTTTTCTCAATTTGAAATTGGATATATCCTTTTTAGATTTGGTAGCAACTGCTTTTTGACCTGTAATTTGAGTCATTTCAACAACTGCGTTATCAATAAGTTTTTTATCCATAACAGCTGCACCAATACCCTGATTAAGGCATATTTTTTCTAACTTTGGTACTTGCATACTACTTTTAAAATTAAACTTATTCTGCAAGGCAGGAATAACTTCTTCCTCGTATTTTTTTCTTAATCTTGTTGTTGCTTTTATCATTTCTTAATAATCTCCCCTGTTTTTTTAGAATACCTTACAAGTTTATTATTACTATCTAATTTTCTTCCGATTCTGGTTGCATTACCTGCATTATCAATAACCATCAGGTTTGATAAATTTATTGCAGCTTCTTTTTTTACTATTCCTCCATTAGGATTTTGTGCATTGGGTTTAGTATGTTTTGATATCATATTAACACCTTCAACAAAAGCCTTTTCTTTTGAAATAAGAACTGATAATACTCTACCCTGTTTCCCTTTGGAATCACCGGCAATTACTTTTACAGTATCACCTTTTTTAATGTGAACTTTTCTGTGTTTCTTTTCTAAAATATTATTTTCCATTTCTTAATTCTTTATAGCACTTCCGGTGCTAATGATATAATTTTCATAAACTGTTTTTCACGCAATTCTCTTGCAACAGGGCCAAAGATACGAGTTCCTCTCATTTCATCAGCTCCTGTAAGCAATACTACAGCATTGTCATCAAATCTGATATAAGATCCATCGTTTCTTCTTATTTCTTTTTTAGTTCTTACAACTACAGCCTTAGATACTGTACTTTTTTTAACATTTCCTGAAGCTATAGCATCTTTTACAGTTACAACTATTTTATCACCAACTGATGCATATTTCTTTTTGGTACCTCCCAGCACCCTGATGCAAAGTACTTCTCTTGCACCGCTATTATCAGCTACTACTAATCTGGATTCCTGCTGTATCATAATTATTTAGCTCTTTCTAATATTTCTACTAATCTCCAACATTTATTTTTACTTAAAGGTCGGGTTTCCATTATTTTTACTGTATCACCAATATTGCAATCATTGTTTTCATCATGAGCCATGAAATTCTTATTTTTCTTAAGAAACTTACCGTATTTCGGGTGTTTTACTTTTCTTTGGACTCTTACAACAATAGATTTCTGCATCTTATTGCTCAGGACTACCCCAATTTTTTCTTTTCTAAGATTTCTTTCCACTGTTAATAGTATTTATTTTTTTTCTTTAATACTTCGCATTTTTAATTCGGTTTTAAACCTGGCTATAGCTTTTCTTGAAGTTTTTATCTTCATTGGATTTTCTATAGGTGATACGGAATGATTTAATTTCATTCTTGTTAGCATTGAGATTTCATCAGCTAACTTTTCTTCTAACTCTTTGGTAGATAAATCTTTTATTAATAACTGTTTCATAATATATTATACTGTTTCCTCAATGTAATCTCTTCTTACAACGAATTTAGTTAATACAGGTAATTTTTGTGCTGCTAATCTTAAAGCTTCTTTTGCTATTTCGTATGGAACACCATCAGCTTCAATTAATATTCTTCCCGGAGATACTCTTGCTACGAAATATTCAGGAGCTCCTTTCCCTTTACCCATACGTACTTCAGCAGGTTTTTTTGTTACAGGTTTATCCGGGAATATTCTTATCCAAATCTGACCTTCACGTTTCATATATCTTGTAACTGCAACCCTGGCAGCTTCAATTTGCCTACCGGTAATCCATTCCTCATTCATTGTTTTTATTCCAAAAGAACCGAAAGCTAATTCGTAACCTCTTTTGGAATTACCCTTCATTTTACCTTTCTGCTGTTTTCTAAATTTTGTTTTTTTAGGCTGTAACATTTTATGTCCTTAATTTTTATTCGTAAATGTTAATTCAATTATCCTATTTCTAAATTTATTTATTACGTTTTTTCCCTTTAAATTTAGAAAATCCACCTCTTTCTCTTTCTCCACCGCCGCTAAATTTATTGGTAATATTATGAGCAGCACCAATATTAGGGGATAAATCTCTTTTACCGTAAATTTCACCTTTACAAATCCATACTTTTATACCTATTCTTCCATAAGTTGTATGTGCTTCACTAACAGAATAATCAATATCAGATCTTAAAGTATGTAATGGTATTCTTCCTTCCTTAAATTGTTCTGAACGTGCCATTTCTGCTCCACCTATTCTTCCTGATATCACAACCTTTATTCCTTCAGCACCCATTCTCATAGATGAAGCTATTGAGGTTTTTACAGCTTTCCTATATGCTATACGTCCTTCAATTTGTTTTGCTATTGTACTCCCTACAATTACAGCATCAAGTTCAGGTCTTTTAACTTCATGTATATCTACCTGTACATCTTTCCCTGTAAGTTTTTTTAGTTCTTCCTTAATCTTATCTACTTCCTGACCGCCTTTACCAATTATAATTCCAGGTTTTGATGTATTTACAGTAACAGTAATAAGCTTTAATGTCCTTTCAATAATTACTTTTGAAATACCTGCTTTTGCTAATCTGGCATTCAAATATTTTCGGATTTTATCGTCTTCGACCAATTTTGATCCGAAACTTTTGCCACCATACCAGTTGGAATCCCATCATTTGATGATTCCTAATCTGTTACCTATAGGATTTGCTTTCTGTCCCATTTATTTTTTTTATATTTATTCTACTTCTACGTTTTCTACTTCTACGTTGTTAACTCTACTATCTAAAACTATTGTTACATGGTTAGATCTTTTTCTGATTCTGTAACCCCTTCCTTGTGGAGCGGTTCGTAATCTTTTTAAAGAACGACCTCCATCTACTGAAACCAGTTTTACATAAAGATTACTGTCTTCAATTCTTACTCCTTCATTCTTATTCTGCCAGTTTGCTATTGCTGAAAGAAGAAGTTTTCTTACTTTTACTGATGCTTCTTTTGGATTTAATTTCAATATGTTTAGAGCTCTATCCACATCAACGTTTCTGATAAGATCAGCTACTAATCTCATTTTTCGGGGAGAGGTAGGACAATCATTCAGCTTTGCATAATACAAAGTCTTTTTATCTTCTTTAACATCCATTGCTCTATTTTTCTTTCTAACACCCATATAGCTAAAAATTATTTATTGGTTATTATTTTTTACTACCTGCATGACCACGGAAAATTCTTGTTGGTGAAAATTCTCCTAATTTGTGTCCTACCATATTTTCTGTTATATAAACAGGTATGAATTTATTACCATTATGCACAGCAATTGTATGTCCAACAAAATCCGGTGAAATCATAGATCCTCTGGACCATGTTTTAATAACTGATTTCTTTTTGGATTCATTAAGTACTTGAACTTTATTTTCAAGTTTATAACTGATAAAAGGACCTTTTTTAAGTGAACGACTCATAGTTTACTTATTTACTTCTTCTTTCTAAAATATATTTATTTGATGACTTTTTCTTATATCTGGTCTTGTATCCTTTAGCAGGAATACCTTTCCTTGATCTTGGATGTCCACCAGAAGCTCTACCTTCACCACCACCCATAGGATGATCTACAGGATTCATAACTACACCTCTGTTTCTTGGTCTCCTTCCTAACCATCTTGATCTACCGGCTTTACCTGAAACTTCAAGATTATGTTCAGAATTAGAAACAATACCAATTGTTGCAAGACATGTACACAATATCATTCTTGTTTCACCGGAAGGTAATCTTAATATTGCATATTTACCATCCCTTGAAGCTAATTGTGCATAACCACCGGCACTTCTTACTATTGCTGCTCCCTGACCAGGTCTTAATTCAATATTGTGAACATTTGATCCAAGTGGTACTTCACTAAGAAAAAGAGTATTCCCTATATCAGGAACTGCACCTTTACCTGAATTAATTACCTGCCCTACTTTCAAACCCTGCGGAGCAATTATATATCTTTTTTCTCCATCTGCATAATTTATCAAAGCAATTCTTGCAGTTCTGTTTGGATCATACTCAATAGTTTTTACTGTTCCCGGAATACCGAATTTATCTCTTTTAAAATCTATTATTCTGTATTGTTGTTTATGACCGCCTCCCATATAACGCATAGTCATTTTTCCGGTATTATTTCTACCGCCCGAACTATTCTTTTTTGTGATCAGGCTTTTTTCCGGTTTTGAAGTCGTAATATCTTCATTAAGACTTACCAACTTAAAGCGCTGTCCCGGTGTTGTGGGATTTAATTTTTTTAATGCCATTATTAAATATTGCTAAAAAAGTCTATTGTTTCACCTTTTTTCAGAGTTACTATTGCTTTTTTGTATGAATTTCTCCTTCCGGGAATCATACCGGCTTTTGTACTTCTTACTTTAAATTTACCTAAATAATTAATAGTATTAATTGAATCTACTGAAACGCCATAGAAATGTTCTATTTCTTTCTTTATTTCTATTTTGTTTGAGCTTTTATTTACTATAAATCCGTAACTGTTCAGCTTTTCAGTTGCAGCTGTCATTTTTTCAGTAATTACAGGTTTTATTAAAATACTCATCTTAAATAATATTCAGTTTGTTTATATTTCTTTATTTAATATCTCCGAAATTTTTGAAACACAACTTTCTGAGATTAATAATTTTTTCGCTCTCAAAATCTCATAAGTATTTAACTTAGAGGCTGTTATTATGCTTGCCTGCTTAATATTTCGGGACGACAAATATACACTTTTATTTTCTTCTGCAAGAACTAATAGTGTTTTTTTATCAAATATATTTAAATTATTAAGCATTCCTGCATAATTTTTAGTGCTTGGAGTTTCAAAATTCAGATCTTCAAGAACAACTATGTTATTTTCAATTGCTTTATAAGAAAGTGCAGATTTTCTAGCTAATGCTTTTACTTTTTTATTCAATTTGAAATTATAGTCTCTTGGTTTTGGACCAAAAACTCTGGCACCTCCTACAAATACAGGGCTTTTGATATCTCCTGACCTTGCTCCACCGGTACCTTTTTGTCTTTTAAGTTTTCTGGTACTTCCTGATAATTCAGAACGTTCTTTTGATTTATGTGTTCCTTGTCTTTGATTTGCCATAAATTGTTTTACATCAAGGTATATGGCATGATCATTTGGTTGTATTCCAAAAACAGTTTCGTCAAGAACAACTTTTCTAGCGGTTTCTTCTCCGCTCTTATTATATACTGTTAATTCCATAATTTCTCAATTGTTAAATATGAACCTTTAGCGCCGGGAACGGAACCTTTTACAACTATAATATTTTGTTCAGGATATACTTTAAATACCATAAGATTTAAAGCCTTAATTCTTTTTCCGCCCATTTGTCCGGCCATTCTCATACCTTTAAATACTCTGGAAGGATAAGAAGATGCTCCTACTGAACCTGGTGCTCTCAATCTGTTATGCTGACCGTGAGTTGCATCACCTACTCCGCTAAATCCGTGTCTTCTAACAACACCCTGAAAACCCCTACCTTTTGAAGTTCCAATTACATTTACCCATTCACCTTCAGCAAAAACTCCTGCATCTATTGTTTGCCCTACTTTTACTTCATGAAAAATTCTAAATTCAACAAGCTTTTTCTTTGGTGTAGAACTGGCCTTATCAAAATGGCCTTTCATCGCTTTTGATGTTCTCTTAGGTTTTTTTTCATCATACCCAAGTTGTACAGCTTCGTAGCCGTCACTTTCTTTTGTTTTAATCTGTGTAACTACACATGGACCGGCTTGAATAACAGTGCAAGGTACAATTTTTCCTGCATCATTGTACAAACTTGTCATTCCAACTTTTTTACCTATTATTCCAGACATTTGTCAAAAATTAATTATTTATATTTATAAAGCAATCAAAAATTATAATTATTAAAACTATACAACTTTAATTTCTACTTCAACGCCTCTTGAAAGTTCAAGTTTCATCAATGCATCTACAGTTTTAGAAGTTGTACTGTAAATATCAAGCAATCTTTTGTAAGTACATAACTGGAATTGCTCTCTTGCTTTTTTATTTACAAACGGTGATCTTAAAACTGTATAGATTTTTTTATTGGTTGGTAATGGAATAGGTCCACTAACAATAGCTCCGGTTGACTTAACAGTTTTAATGATTTTTTCTGCCGATTTGTCAACTAAATTATAATCATATGATTTTAATTTAATTCTTATTTTTTGATTCACTTTACTTAAAATTATAATTATTAATTACTACTTATTGCTTATTGTTTATCTTTAAATACTTCCTGTGCTATAAATGACGGCACTTCTGAATAATGTGAAAACTCCATTGACGATGTTGCTCTTCCTGAAGTAATCGTTCTTAAGGATGTTACATATCCGACCATTTCTGACAATGGAACTTTAGCTTTTATTATCTGCATTCCCGCTTTTGATTCTATCCCTTCAAGATGACCTCTTCTTTTATTCAGGTCTCCCATAACGTCTCCGGTATATGCATCAGGGCTTACAACTTCTATTTTCATTATTGGTTCGAGTAACACTGGTTTTGCTTTCCTGCAAGCTTCTTTAAAAGCTACTCTTGCGCATATTTCAAATGATAATGAATCAGAGTCTACTGCATGATAAGATCCGTCTATAACCTTTACTTTCATGCTGTCTAGCGGATAACCGGCAAGTACACCATTTAACATTGCAGACTTAAATCCTTTTTCAATTGCCGGAATATATTCCTTTGGTATATTACCGCCTTTGACTTCATCTATAAACTGCAATCCATGTACTCCTGGATCTGCCGGAGAAATTATAAATGATATATCAGCAAATTTACCTCTACCGCCGGTTTGCTTCTTATATACTTCTCTATGTTGAACTGATCCGGTTATAGCTTCTTTATATGCTACCTGAGGTGCTCCCTGATTACATTCTACCTTAAATTCTCTCTTCAACCTGTCCATCAAAATTTCAAGGTGAAGTTCTCCCATACCACTAATAATAGTTTGACCTGTTTCTTCATCAGTCTTAACCTGAAAAGTAGGATCTTCTTCTGCAAGTTTAGCAAGTGCATTACTTAATTTATCAAGATCTGCCTGTGTTTTTGGTTCAACTGCAATACCTATTACCGGGTTGGGGAAAGTGATTGATTCAAGTATTATAGGATATTTTTCATCACAAAGTGTATTTCCTGTTCTGATTTCCTTAAACCCGACAGCTGCACCTATATCTCCTGCTTCTATACTGTCAAGTGGATTTTGCTTATTGGCATGCATTTGCATCAACCTTGCAATTCTTTCTTTCTTATTTGTTGAAGTATTCAGAACATATGTACCTGCATTTAATGTTCCTGAATAAACTCTGAAGAATGCTATTCTTCCAACATATGGGTCTGTAGCTATTTTGAAAGCAAGAGCACTGAAATGATCGTTAGCATCAGGCCTTCTCTCTTCTTCTTCATTATTATTTGGATTTATTCCGGTTACAGGGGGAATATCAAGCGGACTTGGCAACAATTCACATATTGCATCTAGCAATATCTGTACTCCTTTATTCTTAAAGGATGAACCACACAATACTGGGAATAATTTCAATTGAATTGTTGCTTTTCTTATCGCTTCTATCATTTCATCTTCTGAGATACTGTCAGGATCTTCAAAAAACTTTTCAAGCAACATATCATTCTGTTCTGCCACTGCTTCAACAAGCTTTGTTCTCCATTCTTGTACAGTTTCTTTAAGCTCTTCCGGTATAGGAATTTCATGATATGTCATTCCCTGTGTTTCATCATCCCAGATAATAGCTTTATTTGTTATCAGATTCACTACACCTTTAAAGTTTTCTTCTGCTCCTATTGGTATTTGTAGTGGAATTGGTGAACCGCCAAGTCTTTCTTTAATTTGATTAACCACATCAAGAAAATCAGCACCGGCTCTGTCCATTTTATTAACAAAGCATATTCTTGGCACTTGATATTTACTAGCCTGTCTCCAGACAGTTTCAGATTGTGGTTCTACTCCACCGACTGCACAAAATAATGCAACAGCACCATCAAGTACTCTCAAAGACCTTTCAACTTCAACCGTAAAGTCTACGTGTCCGGGTGTATCAATTATATTTATTTTATATTCTTTTTCTCTGTATTTCCAAAAAGTAGTTGTAGCTGCAGATGTAATCGTAATACCTCTCTCCTGCTCCTGAACCATCCAATCCATTGTCGCAGTTCCTTCGTGCACTTCTCCTAATTTATGTGTTATACCTGTATAATACAAGATTCTCTCAGTAGTTGTAGTTTTACCTGCATCTATATGAGCCATGATACCTATGTTTCTTGTATATGTCAGATCTCTTGCCATTCTGCTCCTCTTCTGCTATCGCTTCTTAATTATTATTATTATCGTTTAATTAAAATCTGAAATGTGAAAATGCCTTATTTGCTTCAGCCATTCTGTGAATATCTTCTTTTCTTTTAAATGCAGCACCTTCTTCTTTAAATGCAGAAAGAATTTCACCGGCAAGTTTCTGACTCATGGATTTTTCATGTCTTTTTCTTGAAAAAAGAATGAGGTTTTTAATACTTATCGATTGTTTTCTTTCAGCACGAATTTCCTGAGGTATCTGAAAAGTTGCTCCACCAATCCTACGACTTCTTACTTCTACCTGCGGAGTTATATTACTCAAAGCTTTTTTAAATACTTCCAGTCCGTTTTCGCTACTTTTCTCTGCAACTGTATCTATTGCTTCATAGAAAATATTAAACGCTGTGTTTTTTTTGCCCTGATACATTAAGTTATTTACAAACTTAGTTACAAGAATATCATTGAACTTTGGATCGGGTAAAATAATTCTTTTCTTTGGTCTCGCTTTTCTCACTTTCTGAATATTTTATATTGTAATACTACTTTTTCTTTTCTTTTCCTGCAGCTGCTGCTCCACCTTTTGGTTTTTTAGTACCATATTTTGATCTTCTCTGGTTTCTGCCATCAACTCCTGATGTATCCAAAGCACCTCTTACAATATGATATCTTACACCTGGTAGATCTTTTACCCTACCGCCTCTGATTAATACTATTGAGTGTTCCTGAAGATTATGCCCTTCTCCCGGAATATATGCATTCACTTCTTTACCATTTGTCATTCTAACCCTTGCAACTTTTCTCATTGCAGAGTTTGGTTTCTTTGGTGTTGTAGTATAAACTCTTACACACACACCTCTTCTCTGTGGACATGAATCTAATGCAGGAGCTTTACTCTTATCAATAAGTTGTTCTCTTCCTTTTCTTACTAATTGTTGTATTGTTGGCATAATTCTAACTCATTTAAAAATTACTATCCCAATTTCTTAGGGAGTGCAAAGGTATGATATATTATTTGATATTAGACAAGTTTATTTACAAAAAATTTTAAGATTTTTAACATAATACTGATTTTCTGACACTTAAAAAACAACTATTTTTAAAAAAAATTTCATATTCCTTTAACAAACCTTCTAATAATATCTTTTTTTTAATCTTTTATCCACCAATTATGCATATATCCACAAATCAGGGTTTACTTTTGTTATCTATTCTTTAAGTTTAACAATAAGAAGCGATGGTCCTTCTTCGACAATAAGGTTTTTCTGTGTAAAGTCTTTTTCACAGAATTTATATTCAAGGATAACCAGATCAAAATCATTAATAAAAGCGGTATCAAAAAACTTTCTGCTTATTATTCTTATATCGGAATAATATGGATTTTTGTTAAACACTTCGAGTTTCTGAACGTTATTATCGTTTTCACTTTCAACATTCATCAGAGTCAGCTTCGGATTATATTTCAGTAGCATGCTGAATATTTTTATTACCCTGTCACAATTCTCAAGGTTAGAAATTATTAGTACATTGTTAAGTTTTTGAATATTTTTATTTATAACAACCCCTACATTGCATTTAACACCTTCAAGTATTTCTCTGACTTTTCCTCCAAGTATATCATTTGTAAAAACAGATTGTGCAGCACCCATAAACAGCAAATCGCATTGGATTTCTTTAACAGAGCGAATAACTTCCTTACTCACGTCATCTGTAGTCTTATAAATCGGTTCATAATCAAGTTTAAGTTCTTCGGAGGCAGCCTTAATTAGCGCAAAACTTTTTGCTTCATAGTCCAAAGCTGAAGTGCCGAGAATTTCTGTATGAGGTGTCAGATGCAAGGCCCATATTTTAAATTTATTAAGTTTAAAATTATAAAGGCTGTAAAGCAGTTTGAGGAGTGATGCTCCTGATGTTGCCGGTCCGAATGATATTATTACTTTAAATGCAGGAGTTTCTTCTTTTATTTCTACAACAGGAATTTCAACAGGTTTATAAAATTTATGTCTAAGATAATCTATAAGACTAAGCAATGGCCCGGTCATAAAAGTAGTTGTTAAAGCCATAATTACAAAAATGGTGAATATCTCCGGTGAAAGAATTCCCATATCATAACCAATATTAAGGACAATTAACTCCATTAGTCCTCTTGTATTCATCAGTGCTCCTATTGAAAAAGAATCAGACCATGAACATCTGCCTATGAATCTAGATAGTAAAGCTGCTCCGCCAAATTTACCTGCAATTGCAAGAAATACTACCAATAGACAATCCATTAACAATTCATGACTGTTTAAAAGTCCTATCTGTGTTCTTAATCCTGTATATACAAAAAACAGAGGGAGAAAAACAACTATGCTTATGTCTTCTATTTTCTGAGCCATAAGTTTCTTAATCTTCAAATCAGGTATGACCAAACCTGCTATAAAAGCACCAAATAGTGCATTTATTCCAATTACTTCTGTAAAAAGACTTGAAAAGAACAGAAGAACAAAAATAAATGCAATTACGTTTTTATTTAAATTTTCTGCCGAGAAATATACTCTTCCTATTCTTCGCATTAAAGGATGAATAAAATAAATCATCCCTATAATATATATAATGGTGATTGCACAGGTATACAATGCTCCTAATGGTGTGCCTGCCTGAACAAATGTAATGATCAATGCCAATAACAACCATGCAGTAATATCATCTGTTGCAGCACATGTTATTGCCATAATCCCTCTTGTTGTCTTTGTCAGTCCTTTTTCATGAATAATACGCGCCAGCACAGGAAATGCTGTTATACTTAAAGCTATTCCTATAAACAATGCAAAAGAGATAAACTTTACATTAGGTGGTGAATATTTTCCAAATAATACTAAGTATGAAAAAAGTACACCAATAAAAAACTGAAATAAAATTGTAGAATGACTTACAACTATAGCAGAGTTTAATTTAGTTTTAATAATTTTCAGATCAAGCTCCATTCCTATAACAAACATAAAAAGAATAAGGCCTAATTGACTTATAAGCTGAAGATTGGGCAACGAACTTAAAGGAAATAATATCGAGGATAAATGAGGCAAAAATGTTCCTAATATTGAAGGACCAAGAAATATCCCGGCCAATATTTCACCAATTACTATCGGGATTTTTATCAGTCCGAAGAAATATCCGAAAATCCTCGAAATAATAATAATTATTATAATCTGAATTATAAGCATACTGATTGAACGTTTCATGTTCATTTTAAGACTCAGATAAAATGATTTGAAAATATTCTTCTCAGTTATACTTTGTTTGGGAATAACAGGATTATTTGTTATAGTGTTTTCCGGCGAAGGAGAAACTCCCGGTTTATTGATATAGGATATCTTGTATTTTGCTTTGATCAATTTCTCTTCAATAGAACCTTTTGAGAGAAAATACCATAACAAAAAACCGAACACAACAATTGCTGATATATAAAATGTTATGTTCCGGTTCATACTGTTAATTTAAATTTAAATATTTATAAATATTCATATGCAAAGAAAATTATTTTAAATAAAAAAAGCAAATAAAAAGATAAAAAAAATTAAGATAAATTAAAATCAACTCCGGTATAGTTAAATGGAGTTATAGTCTTAAGTTTTTCTTTGGTTTTATTATCCAATTGAAGGTTATCAATAAATTCAGCTATTGATTCTCTTGTAATATGCTTATTTGTTCTTGTTAATTCTTTCAGCGCTTCATACGGATTTGGGTAGTTAATAGTTCGCAAAATTGTTTGAATTGCTTCAGCAACTACTGCCCAATTACTATCCAGATCATGATTTATCTTTTCCTGATTTAGAATAATTTTTCCAAGTCCTCTTAATAATGATTTTATTCCTATTATTGAATGGGCAATCGGGACCCCGACATTTCTTAATACTGTTGAATCTGTAAGATCTCTTTGCAATCTTGAAACAGGTAATTTTTGTGAAAAATGTCTGAAAACTGCATTTGCTATTCCAAGATTTCCTTCAGAATTTTCAAAATCGATAGGATTAACCTTGTGAGGCATTGCAGATGAACCTACTTCTCCCTGTTTTATCTTTTGCTTGAAATAATCCATTGATATATACGTCCACATATCTCTGTCAAGATCGAGCATAATTGTATTTATACGGGATATATTATCACAAAAAGCAGCAAAGTTATCATAGTGTTCAATTTGTGTAGTAGTTTGTGAACGATCAAGCATAAGTTTGTTGTTTACAAAATCATTTGCGAAACCTACCCAGTCAATTTTCGGATATGCAATATGATGAGCATTAAAATTACCTGTAGCTCCGCCAAATTTTGCTGAAAAAGGTATGCCTAACAACAAAGACATCTGCTTTTGGAGTCTTTCTACAAAAACATAAATTTCCTTTCCTAATTTAGTTGGAGAAGCAGGCTGACCATGTGTTCGGGCTAACATTGTTACGTCTTTCCATTCCAGCGAATATTCATTAAGCAGTTGTATAAGTTCATTTATAAGTGGAAGGTAAACTTCATTGAAAGCATCTCTTAATGAACATGGAACTGCTGTATTGTTAATATCCTGAGAAGTCAGTCCCAAATGTATAAATTCTTTATACTGCTGAAGACCTATTTCATCAAATTTTGATTTTATAAAATATTCTACAGCTTTAACGTCATGATTTGTTGTTTTTTCAATTTCTTTTACTTGTTCAATATCCTCCGAAGAAATATTAACAAAAATATTTCTCAACTCATCATATATTTTTTTATCTATTTTTTTCAGTTGAGGTAATGGCAATTCACATAAGGCTATAAAATACTCAACTTCAACCATCACCCTATAACGAATCAAAGCTCCTTCAGAAAAATAATTTGCCAGTGATTCTACAGATTTTCTATATCTCCCATCTATTGGAGAAATCGCTGTAAACGTATTCAATTCCATATAACTTAGTTTTTTGTTATTATTTTCAATTCGTAATTCGTAAATCGTAATTATTTAAAAGTTGGGCACGAAGTACATTTGCCATTTTGCCTGACATTTGCCTTCCTGCATTTTTCAACAAAAGGATTTACCGCCTTTCTTTCAGGCAGAGGATCATTAAGTTTAAATGGTTTGAAATTACCATCAAGAGAAAGTTCAAACAATTCATCACCAATTTCAACCTTTTGTTTATAATCTATTTTTTCAAGACCCGTCAGATCATAATCTCCTACATGCAAAGATCCTTTAGTTCTATATGCCAGATCCAGAAGCTGAGGATTTACCTTCGACGAATTCTTTGTTCTGCACATTATCACATGAACAGGTTTAGACACATTATCTACCATATGCATATCAGAAATATATGAATCATCAGTTATCAGGACAATATCATTACAGTCCTTTGCTTTGCTCATAGTACGAAGTAATACTTCAACAGTATTTTGAGTGGTGTTTACTTCCTGATTATTTTTACAATATTTTTTTAATATCCGGGAGATAGTCATTGAGTCACTTCCCGGAACATTAATTATATCCTGCACGCCACCTTTACTATAGCCTTTTTGCTTTTTCTCCATATTATAAAAACTGATATTTTCGACAACTTCATTTTCAGGAAACACGCTATTCCATAAAATTACCATACCTGAGTTTCCATACATATCAGGAGAAAGATTAATGACTACATGTGATTTTTTCCATTCGGGATGATTGACAAAAACTCTCAATGCAACAGAATCATATACTTTATTCTTTTTTAAGTATTTAGATATCTCAAGTGAGTATTCTGAAGATATTGATACAGTTTGATTTTCAGAATATTCTTTATTTGTGCCCGGTGCTATACTAAAAGATGGAATATTCTCTGTTTGAGAAAAAAGTAAATTACATAATAATAGTAAAGATATAAGAAGAGGAATATTAAAAACTCTGTTCATGGACTAATTTAATCATTTTATTCAATCAGAGTTTGGTTAAATGTACCCAGGACAAGACTTGAACTTGCACGACCGAACGGTCACCACCCCCTCAAAGTGGCGTGTCTACCAATTTCACCACCTGGGCTTGCGTTGCAAAGGTAATATTTTTTTTAATAGTAAAAATTAATTTAAAATTTTACTAAGTACATATCAGCAATAAAAATATTAATTAAACCTCCAATCCTTAATTCCTAATCCTAAATCAATCTGCCCTTATAGCTTTAACTGGTGTGATCTTTGTAATAATAAATGAAGGCAGAAGAAGAGCAAGCAGGCAAATAGCCATTGTACCAATGTTCAGAAGTATTAAATATAAATAATCAAGATTTATTGGGACAACAGATACATAATAAGACTCCTGCGAAAGTTTTATCATTCCTGTTTTTTGCTGAATTATACATAACAAAATTCCAATAATATTACCCCATATCAGACCACGACCAATTATATATGTGGCATTATAAATAAATATTTTTCGAACAGAATAATTTGTTGCCCCCAATGATTTAAGTATTCCGATCATGTTTGTTCTTTCAATGATCATAATCAAAAAAGCAGATATCATGTTTATTGAAGATACAATAACCATCAGCAATAAAATAATAAAAACATTCATATTCAACAAATCCAACCAGTCAAATATCTGAGGATATTTTTGTTTTATAGTTTGTGCATCCAGATCATAGCCAATATTCTGATAAACAGCTTTGCCCATTTTATCAAGATCATTAAAATTTTTAATAAAAACCTCAAAACCACTAACTTTATCAGGAGCCCAGTCATTTAATTTCTGAACATGTGCAATATCAGCGAAAACATAGATTTTATCAAACTCTTCCATTCCGGTTTTATATATCCCGGCAATCCTGAACTTACGCGATCGTGGCGGATTCTGAATAAAATACATAAGTACATTTTCATTGACTTTGAGATTCAATTTTGTCGCCTGATAATCGGAAATCAAAACATCATTTGTTTTAACTGAATCCCTGACTGTAAAAATATTTCCACTTATTATCTTATTTTTAAAAAACCTCCAGTCGTAATCACTACCAACACCCTTTAGTACAACTCCCTGAATTTCTTTTCCGCATTTAATCAATCCTGCTTTTGTAGCATAAACCTGAACATGGCTGACGCCGTTCATGCGCTTAAGTGCAGGAAGGAATGGCTGGTTTCTGCTTACAGGTTTTGTTTCGAAAGAACTGTTTTCATCCAGATTACTAATAAAAATATGAGCACCGAAACCTATAACTTTTTCACGTATTTGCTTTTGAAAACCTGTGACTATTGCAACTGAAACAATCATAACTGCAAGCCCTAATGCGATACTAAGAACTGCAATATTAATAATAGGTCTGGAAAGTCTGTTGGCTTTATTTCCGGATACTATACGTCGTGATATAAATAATTCCGTATTCAAATTGATTTTTTTTATTTCTTTGCAAAATTATTAAATAATCTCATCTATTACTGTTACAAATAAATGATCAAAAGAAAACTTTTCTTTTTTCTTATAATTTCTTTATCAATTTTAAATCTTAAGGGGCAGAATAATATCAGAGCAGGAGCAGAAAGGATGGATGTATATTTGCCTGTACTTAAAGGGAAAAACATTGCAATTCTTGGCAATAATTCTTCTCTTGTCAACGGGAAAAGTCTTGTTGATACTTTGCTTTCATTAAATATTAATATAAAAAAAATTTTTTCACCGGAACATGGCTTCAGAGGAATTGCAGATGCCGGAGAACATATTGGTAACTATATTGATAAAAAAACAAAATTACCAGTTATATCAATGTATGGCAAAAATTTCAAACCAAAAGTTTCAGATCTTAAAGGTATCGATATAGTCGTTTTCGATATACAGGATGTCGGCGTAAGGTTTTACACGTACACATCTTCTATGCATTATATGATGGAAGCATGCTGTCAGGCAGGTATTGACTTTTTAGTATTAGACAGACCAAATCCCAATGGTTTTTATGTTGACGGTCCTGTATTGAAAAAAGAATATAAATCATTTATTGGACTTCATCCTGTAGCACTGGTACATGGAATGACAGTTGCTGAATACGCAAAAATGATAAATGAAGAAGGATGGCTCAAGGGAGGGAAAAAATGCAATCTAAAATATATTCCTGTTGAGAATTATACACATTCTTCATATTGTAATGTTCAGGTTAACCCTTCTCCAAATCTTCAGAATTTGTTATCCATATATTTATACCCTTCTTTAGGCCTTTTGGAAGGAACCAATATAAGTGTAGGCAGAGGAACTGATATGCCATTTCAGATATTCGGGCACCCTGCAATTAAAAATACAGGATTTAGTTTTACCCCAAGAAGTATTAACGGAGCTTCCAAAACACCACCTTATGAAGGTCTTAAATGCAATGGTTTTGATTTAAGAAAAATTCCTTCAGACAACCTCCGTAAAAAGAAAAAAATATCATTGGAATATCTCATGTCTGCTTATAAAAACATTACAACAAAAGAGAATTTCTTCAACGATAATTTTAATCTGCTTGCAGGAAACAACACACTAAAGCAGCAAATTATCAACAATATACCCGAATCAGAAATCCGCAAAACCTGGGAAGAAGACCTGAACAATTTCAAAAAAACAAGAAAAAAATATCTGCTCTACCCAGACTTTGAGTAATAAATACCTAAAAACTATTTGATGTATGCTATATCTGAGCTCATAGTTTGATATATAAGTTTTTACACCCCTCT
>JAUZOY010000090.1 GCA_030706235.1 Bacteroidota bacterium
CATCTGTTTCTGAAATAAAACTTCCTGAATCAGGAATTTGTCAGATAATAGTCGGAGGAAGTGAGAAAGAAGGATATAAAATATTCTTTGGAATAGATGGTAAAGAAAACAGAGAAGCGTTGTTAAGAAAAATGGGTGAACGATATAAGATTAATTTCACTGATGATGAAATTAAAAGATTCACAGTAATTAATACTTTCGGAGTAGGTATGAATCAGATGAAAGCTTTCATTGCAATGAAAAATGAAGAAAGAACAAAACCCGAAAATATTATCGGAATACCTACAGATTCTCTTAACAATCAGCTGAAAGACTGGGTGCGTTATGCCAGAGAGGTTAGTCCAAATATGAAAATAGCAATAAAAGGAGATAAAGGTACTCCTTATCCGGAGTTCAAAAAAGTTCTCAATACATTGCTTGATATCAATGAAAACAGATTTAATCTCATTACAGGACTTGAAGAAAATCCCGAAGATAAAGCATCAAAATGATATTTAATATTTAAAATAAAGATTTTAAAATGGCAGAAATAAACACCGAGAGTGGTGGACATAAAAAAGGTGGCAGTAAGGCTAAGCCCAAAAAAATGTCAACCCGTGTGGATTTAACTCCTATGGTTGACCTTGCATTCCTTTTAGTAACATTTTTTATGCTTACTACTACTTTAAGTAAACCTCAGACAATGGAAATCAGTATGCCTGCAAAGACAAATACTGGTGAAACATCAAAGGTAAGAGCTGATAAAGCTATGACAGTTGTACTTGGAAAAAATGATAAAGTATATTATTATTTTGGAACAAGGGATCCTAAAACAAATGCAGATCCAGAGGTAACAATGACTGATTTTTCTCCTGAAGGAATAAGAAAAGCATTACTTCACAGAAATGACAGCGTAGTTAAGCAAATGAGAGCTTTAAGAAAAGATTTACGTGATAGAAAGATAAAAGAAGATGAATTTAAGAAGAAATCTAAAAAAATAAAAGAATCTAAGAGCGCTCCGATTGTCATTATAAAAGCTACAGATAAATCAAACTATAAGAATCTGGTTGATATTCTGGATGAGATGCAGATATGCAGCATTGCAAGATTTGCAATTGTTGATATAGCTCCTCTTGATAAAGAATTGATAAGCAAGTATGAACATTAAAATTGTTTTAACATTTTATAAGTATTATAATGACACAAAAGATTAATATTTTTTCTGAAAAATGGTGCGATATGGTCTTTGAAAATAAAAACAAAGAATATGGCGCTTTTTTCCTGAGAAAAATAACTCCGAAAAATCACTTTGTAGCAATAATTATAGCTTTTGTATTTTTTACAGTAGCTATTAGTGCTCCGGTATTATTCAGAAAAATGGCTAAAAAACAAGTAGAAAAGGTATTGGAAGTTACTACTTTAAGTAAATTGAAAACAGAAGAAGCAGCTCCACCACCTCCTCCAAAGGATGAAACTCCAGTTCAAAAGCAAACGGTAGCATTCAAACCACCTGAAGTTACAACAGAAAATGTACCTGATGAATTACCGCCTACACAGGAAGACATGAATGCAAAACCTCAGCAAATAGCTGCTGTTACTAATGTAGACACATTAGTTAATCTGAAAACTACAGAAAAGCCTAAAGAAATAGTTGAAGCAGATACTAAGGTTTTTGAATTTGTTTAACAGCCACCTGAGTTTCTTGGTGGATAAGAAGAAATGATGAAATTCTTAAGGTCGAACATCAAGTATCCTCAAATGGCTAAAGAAAGCGTAATTACCGGAACTGTTTATATCAATTTTGTTATTGGTAGAGATGGTAGGGTAAAAGATGCAAAAGTAATGAGAGGTATAGGTGGCGGTTGTGATGAAGAAGCACTAAGAGTAGTTCAGTCAATGCCGGCATGGAAAGCCGGTAAACAAAACGGACAAGCTGTTCAGTGTTATTTTAATTTACCTGTTCGTTTTAGTTTACAATAGTTTTTTATTGAATGAATAATATTAACCGAAATACCTGTAATATATGCTGAATAAAATATTAAGGTATTTCGGTTTTTTTATGGTATTTGTATACCTTGGTGCAGGATTTTTAATAATTTTCACTAAAAGTCTGGTAGAATGGTTATCTTTGTGGCAAAGAATTGCAATAGGAATTTTGATGATTATTTACGGAATATTCAGAGCTTACAGAGTAATAGTAACAAGAGATGATGAATAAAATAAAAATGATAAAGATAAATCTGTTTATGAAATCGTTTGTATATCTTTTTTTTGCTTTTGTTTTTTTTACATTTATTTCTTGTAATAATAGCAATAAGACATATACAGACACACCAACTTCAGGGAAAACTAAAATTTGTGTAGATGAAACATTCAAACCAATAATTGAAAATGAAATAAATGTATTTGAAGGTATATATACACAAGCATCCGTAAGTGCAAAGTATACAAATGAGGTTGAAGCCTTCAATCAATTTATTAAAGATAGTGTTAACCTTATAGTCGCAACAAGGCCACTAAAAAAAGAAGAAAAAGATTATTTTGAAAAAATTAAGATATACCCTAAAGAAGTAAAAATTGCTTATGATGGGCTTGCTTTAATAATCAATCGTTCAAATAATGATAGTTTAATAACAGTAAATACTGTTAAAGATATTATATCCGGAAAAATTAATAATTGGAAACAAATAAATTCTAAATCAAAACTTGGAGATATAAAAGTAGTATTTGACAACAAAAGTTCCAGCACAGTAAGATACGTTTTTGATTCTATAGTAAGAGGAAAACAATTGTCTGATCACTGTTCAGCTTTAAAATCAAATGATGAAGTTATTAAATTTGTTGAAACCAGTCCTAATACTATAGGCATAATAGGTGTAAGCTGGATATGTAATAGTAAGGATTCAACAGCTTTATCCTTTTATAATAAAGTTAAAGTTATGTGGGTAAGTAAAGAAAAAGTTGCAACAATAGATAATTCATACCAGCCTTTTCAGGCATATATAGCTAAAAAGCTTTACCCCTTTAGTAGAAATATATATATGATAAGCAGGGATGTACATTCCGGTTTGTCTTCCGGTTTTATGAGTTTTGTAGCCAGTGACAGAGGTCAGAGGATAATACTTAAAGCCGGTATATTGCCTGCAACTCAGCCGATAAGAATAGTTCATGTTAATGATGAAGAAGAATAAATAGTTTTGAATTTAAAGATTTAAATTGAAAATATAAAAAAATATGAAAAGAATAATAAAACCTTTATTTGCAATAGCATTATTTATGCTATCAAATACAATTTTTTCTCAGGATATTGAAACAGGATTAAAATATCTTGATCTTAATCTTAATCATAAAGCTGCTTATTATTTTTCTGATCTTGCATCAAAAAATCCTACAAATGGTAAAGCATTTTATTATGCAGGTCAGGCTTATTTTATTCTGGGAAAAAATGATTCTGCAAATTATTTTTATACTAAAGGTGTTGAAGCAGATAAAAACTTAGCTTATAATTATATAGGTGTTGGGAAAATGTTACTTCAAAAAGGAAATGTAGGAGATGCATTCACGAATTTTGAACAGGCAATGAAAATCAGTAAAAAGGATCCTATTGTATATACATTAATAGGAGAAGCTTATTATCTTGGGAAAGAAAAAAATTATACAAAAGCTTTGGAATATCTGAATAAGGCAAAAGATTTAGATTATAAGAATATTGATATGCTATTAACAATGGGAGATATGTATATGGATCAGAATAATGGAGGAGAAGCATTGAGATATTACGGAAGAGCAACAGATTTTAAAAATAATTGTTTAAAAGCATGGGTAAAAGTTGGAGTTGTAAATACAAAAGCTAATCTTTACAGAGATGCTCTTGCTGCATTTAATAATGCTAAAAATATTGATTCAAATTATATTCCTCTTTATCGGGAACTTGGAGAATTGCAATATCTGGCAGGTAAATATGATGAAGCATGTAAAGCATATGCTAAATATTTAGCAATGGGAGAATATGATGTAAAGGATGTTACAAGATATGCTTATGCTTTATATTTAAATAAAGACTATAAAACTGCATTAAATTATATAAACAAGGTTTTGGCTACTCAACCGGATGATCCGACAATGTTGAGGCTTTCATCATATTGTATGTATGAAACAAATGATTATAAAAATGGTTTGGTTAAGATAGATAAATTCTTTAAAATTATAGATCAGACAAAGATAATATCTTCAGATTATGAATATTATGCTAAGCTATTAAATAAAGATGGACAGGATTCACTAGCAGTTATAAATTATCTTAAAGCAATTTCAATGGATAATTCAAAGTGTGAACTTTATGAAACTATTGCTAAAATTTATGATAACAAGAAAAGATATATTGATGCAGGAGATAATTATGATAAATTAGTTAAATGTTCAAAAAATCCATCTGCACAGGATTATTATATGGTTGGAAAATCATATTTTTTCGGAGCAGTGAAGATTGATTCAACTAAAAGAAATATGTATTATTACAAAGCTGATTCTGCATTTATGAAAGTTGCTGAATTATCACCTACATCACATATAGGTAATATTTTTAGAGCCAGAGTATGTTCAAGGATTGACCCTGACTCAAAACTTGGTTTGGCAAAGCCGCATTATGAAGCAGTAATAAAACTACTTGAATCAAATCCTGATAAATATAAAAAGGAATTAATAGAAGCATACACATATTTGGGTATATATTATTATCTTCAGGATGACAAAGATAAATCCAAAGAAAACATGGAAAAAGTAAAAGCACTGGATCCCAATGATCCGAATGCTAACAATATACTAAAACTTTTAAGTAATCCTGCTCAAAAGAAGGGCGTAAAAAAAACAAAATAATTAAGAATAAAATAGGAGAGATGGCCGAGTGGTCGAAGGCGCACGCCTGGAAAGTGTGTGTATGCCAAAAGCGTACCAAGGGTTCGAATCCCTTTCTCTCCGCAATTTTAAAAATATAAATAACTTTATAAACTTTTTTTAACTCAATTACTATGGAAGAAAAAATTTTTAACAAAGTAAAACCCGGTGTTGTAACAGGGAAAGATATACAGGAAATCTTCAGAATCGCGAAAGCAAACAATTTTGCAATTCCTGCTGTTAATGTTACAACAAGTAGCACTGTAAACGGAGTACTTGAAGGAGCAAAAGAAGCTAATTCACCTGTAATTATTCAGTTTTCTAATGGTGGCGCTGTTTTCTTCGGCGGAAAATCCATTTCAAATGAAAATGAAAAAGCTGCAATAGCAGGTGCAATAGCAGGTGCACATCATATTCATCTGATGGCTGAATACTATGGAGTACCTGTAATTCTCCATACAGATCATGCAGCTAAAAAATTATTACCATGGGTAGATGGTTTGTTAGATGCAGGTGAAGATTATTTCAAGAAATACGGGAAACCTCTTTTCAGTTCTCATATGCTTGATCTTTCTGAATTACCAATTGAAGAAAATATCTCTATAAGCAAGAAATACTTAGAAAGAATGTATAAAATTGGCATGACTCTGGAAATTGAACTTGGAGTAACAGGTGGAGAAGAAGACGGAGTAGATAATACCGGTATTCACAGTTCAAAATTATATACCCAACCTGAACATGTTGCTTATGCTTATGAAGAACTTTTAAAAATAAGTGATCAGTTTACAATAGCTGCTTCATTCGGTAATGTTCACGGAGTTTACAAACCTGGTAATGTTAATCTTCAGCCAATTATTCTTAAGAATTCTCAGGAATTCATTATGAATAAATTCAAAACACAGAAAAATCCTGTAAATTTTGTATTCCATGGTGGTTCCGGATCTTCAAAAGAAGAAATTCGAGAAGCTATTTCTTATGGTGTTATTAAAATGAATATTGACACTGATACACAATGGGCATATTGGAATGGAGTACTTGGATTCTATCAGAAGAATAGCGGATATTTGCAGGGACAAATAGGAAATCCTGAAGGCGAAGATAAACCTAATAAGAAATTTTATGATCCAAGAGCATGGCTTAGAGAAGCCGAAAAATCATTATCAAAAAGAGTAAAAGAAGCTTTTGAAGATCTAAATGCAATAAACAGAAATTAATAAATATTAAAAAATAACAGTAATAACCTCAAAGGTTTTTATAAAAACCTTTGAGGTTTAATTTAATAATAACTAATCAATAATTAATTTAAATGAGAAAATCATTAGTAGTATTAACATTAGGGTTAGCATTTTCCTGTAGCGTTTTTGCTCAGAGCAAAGATAAGGAAGAAGCTAAAGACAGTACCTATAAATTCACAATGGTTAAAGAATTAAAATATACCCCTGTGAAGAATCAATATAGGTCAGGAACATGCTGGAGCTTTTCCGGTACATCTTTTTTAGAATCAGAATTACTTAGAATGGGTAAGGGAGAGTATGATCTTTCTGAAATGTTTGTAGTACGTAATTCTTACAAAGACAAAGCTGATCATTATGTAAGAATGCATGGGTCAACTAATTTCGCAGGTGGAGGTGGTTTTCCGGATGTCATAAATAGTTTAAAATATTATGGTGCTGTTCCTGAAGAAGCTTATCCAGGTTTGTTAGCAGGTGAAAAAGGACATGTACATGGAGAAATGGATGCAGTCCTGAGAGCAATGGCAGATGCTGTTATTAAGAATAACAATAAACAATTAAGCCCTGTTTGGAAAAAAGCATTTGACGGTGTATTGGATGCATATCTTGGAGATTATCCAAAATCATTTGTGTATAAAGGAAAATCTTATACTCCACAATCATTTGCTAAAGAACTTGGAATAAATCCTGATGATTATGTAGAAATTGGCTCATACACACATCATCCTTTCTATACAAAGTTTGTTCTTGAAATACCTGACAATTGGGTATGGGCAGATGTTTATAATGTACCTTTGGAAGATTTTGAAAAAATAATGGATTACTCAATTGATAAAGGTTATAGCATTGCATGGGCAAGTGATGTAAGTGAAAAAGGTTTTGCATGGAAAAAAGGAGTTGCTGTAGTACCTGAAAAAGATGTAAACGACCTTTCAGACCTTGAAAAAGGAAAATGGTCAAAACTCTCTGACAAAGAAAAAGATGAACAACTTTTCAATGGTAAGGAAAAAGTTATTTCTCAGGAAATGAGACAGCTTGCTTTCGATAATTATAATACTACTGATGATCATGGAATGCATATAGTTGGTATTGCTAAGGATCAGTGGGGTAATAAATACTATTATACAAAGAATTCATGGGGAAGTGATAATCATGAATATAAAGGATTATTCTATGCTTCAAGAGCTTTTGTATTACTCAAATCAACATCAATAATGGTAAATAAGAAGGCTATCCCACCTGATATAGCTAAGAAATTAGGAATTATTTAAACTTACTGTTTTAAATTAAATAGGGGGTTCCTTCTGTAAAAAGTCGGAACCCTTTTTTGTTAATTAATTTTATATACTTTGCCGGGAAGGCTAAGGATAAGCCCGTAGAGTTCGAGGTTAAGCAGAATAGAAATGACCTTTCCCTGTACGAGGCCGGACTTGATGCAGATGTTATCAATGTCGATGTTTTCAACCTCTTTTATAATCCGGAGGATTTTCTTTTCATTTTCAGTAAGTTCAAGAAACAACTCTGTCTGCATAGCTTTCTTTGCTTTTGTTGTATCAATATTCCACTGCATCAGGTATTCGATGTCAGCAGCAGATTCAACAAGCGCAGCTTTGTTTGATTTAATAAGAGTATTGCATCCTGAAGAAAAAGTATCGTCAGCTCTTCCCGGAACTGCAAAAACATCTCTATCATATGAATTAGCTATGTCGGCAGTTATCAATGCACCACCTTTGGCTTTAGATTCAATAACAAGGGTAGCATCCGATAAACCTGCAATTATTCTGTTTCTTGCAGGAAAGTTTTCTCTATCGGGATTGGTATTACTCAAAAACTCTGTGATGATTCCTCCTTTTTCAATCATTTTGTCAGCAACAGGTTTATGAAGTGAAGGATAAATCATGTCAAGACCATGAGCAACTACTCCAATAGTAGGTATTCCAAGTTCCAATGCTATTTTATGTGCACATATATCTATTCCATATGCAAGTCCGCTGACAATAATAATATCCTGTTTTATGAGTCCGGTAATGATATCCCTGCATATTCTTTTGCCATAATCGGTAGCACTTCTTGTACCGACAATACTTATAATTTTTTTGTTACTAAGATCTGCATTGCCTTTGTAGAATATCATCATTGGTCCGTCTTCACATTGTTTCAGACGGTAGGGGTAACCTTTATCAAGATAGAAGAGTGGGGTAATGTTATTCTTTTCGATAAACCTGATTTCTTCTTCAGCTCTGCTAAGAATTTTCTGATTAACTATTGAACGTGCAATAATCTCTCCAATATCAGGGATCTTAGTAAGAAAATTAAATTTAGCGTGGAAAACTTCTTCTGCACTACCACAATAACTTATAAGCTTTTTTCCTGTGACACTACCAACATTAGGAATAAGACCTAAGCCAATTTTAAAAATAAGATCACTATCCATAAGAGATGTCTTTAATGATAAAAGTATAGCAAACCTACATAAAATTTTGGAAATAATTATATTTGCAAAAATTATTTATAAAATGACTACAGTAAGGAATGACTGGCAGAGAGAAGAGGTTACCGCGATATATAATCTGCCATTGCTTGATTTAGTTTATAAAGCAGCTACAATCCATAGAGAGTTTCAAAAAGCGGATGAAGTAAAAGTAAATACACTGATATCTGTTAAAACAGGTGCCTGTCCGGAAGATTGTGCTTATTGTGCACAGTCTTCCAGGTATAATACAGGAATAAAACCATCCATATTAGAAAGAGATGAGATACTCAGACTTGCAAATGAAGCTAAAAAAAATGGAGCAAGTCGTGTTTGTCTTAGTGCATCATGGAAGCATGTAAAAGATGATTCAACTTTAGAAAAGATTATTAGTACAGGTAGGGAGATTAAAGAAATGGGACTTAATATTTGCTGTACTCTTGGAAGTGTGAATAAAGACCAGGTAGAAAGACTTCGTGAGGCAGGTTTCACTGCATTCAATCATAATCTTGACACTTCTGAGGAACATTATCATAATATCATTACAACAAGGACATATCAGGACAGACTTGATACACTAAACACTCTTATTGATGGAGGTATGTCGTATTGTTCAGGAGGAATTCTGGGAATAGGGGAAAGTGATGAAGACCGAATTTCAATGCTTCATACTTTAGCAACAATGAGAAAACATCCTTTCTCATTACCATTGAATACATTACTTCCGATTAAGGGTACGCCACTGGAAAATATGAAGAATGTTGAAGTTTTTGAGATGGTTAGGATGATTGCTACTGCCAGAATATTAATGCCTGAAACAATTATATGCCTGGCTGCAGGAAGAACAGCAATGACTGAAGAAGGCCAGGCAATGTGCTTTATGGCCGGTTCTAATTCTATTTTCCTCGGTGAAAAACTTCTTACAGCTCCTAATCCTGAAGTAAATGAGGATATGAATTTGCTGAAGAAGTTGGGATTGAAATCAGTTTGAAATAGAATTGGTAATGGATAATTGGTAATGGATAATAATATAGAGGAGAAGCTTAAGAGCCGTAAGGCGGACGGTTCGATAAGGAATCTTAGGGTGGAGAATGACCTTATAGATTTTTGTTCAAATGACTATCTGGGTTTTGCACGATCGGTTGAGCTTAAAAACAGGATAAATAATTTCTTTACAAATAACGATTCTATCCTTAATGGAGCTACAGGTTCCAGACTTATTAGCGGTAACTATAGAATTACTGAAGAAGTTGAGAATTTGATTTCAGGGTTTCATCATTCTGAAGCGGGACTAATTTTCAATTCAGGTTATGATGCGAACCTTGGTTTGTATTCATGTCTGCCGCAAAGAGGAGATACCATTTTTTACGATGAGTATGTACATGCATCAATACGAGATGGAATAAGACTGAGCTATGCAAGCCATTATTCATTCCGGCATAATGACGTTGAACATCTCAGAGAGCTTTTCAGATTAGCCAAAGGAAATGTTTATATCGCAATAGAGTCTGTCTATTCAATGGATGGGGATATTGCCGCGATTGATGATATTGTTGAGATATGTTCAGATATGGGTGCAAATCTGATAATAGATGAAGCTCATGCAACCGGAGTAGTCGGCAGAATAGGAGAGGGGTTGATTTCCTCGAAAGGATATGAAGATAAAGTCTTTGCAAGAGTTCATACTTTCGGAAAGGCATTGGGAACGCATGGTGCTATAGTTTTGGGAAGCAATAATCTCAGGAATTATCTTATAAATTTTGCACGTTCATTTATTTATACAACAGCACTGCCATTGCATAGCATTGTATCAATTAAGTGTGCTTATGAGTTGCTTTTTAAATCTGAAAATGATATAAATAAACTTAAAGCCAATATTAAACATTTCTGTAAAGAAGTAAAAAGTCATAATCTTAATATAGTTCCAAATAAAAGTCCGATACAATCGATAATCATTGAAGGGAATGAAAAAGTTAAAGAATTATCCGGAAAAATAGTTTCCGGAGGTTTCGATATACGACCTATATTAAGTCCTACAGTTCCCAAAGGTAAGGAGCGCATTCGTATTTGCCTGCATGCATTCAATAGTTTTGAAGAAATCAGTAAGCTTGCATGCGATTTAAAGGATTGAAGAAATATTACTAAAATTTACTAAAAAAGCACTATCAACCCCTAATCATAAAATTCCTCAATTTCGATTCTAGAACGCCGGTAATTCAATAAGTTAAAACATGAATATTTAAGATTTTAAAACTCACCCCCTCTCTCAGAATAAACAAATTTGTGGGTCAGGACTTTTGTTTTTTTGAATCGGATTAATACCCTTACTTTCCATTAATTTACAGAAACTATAATTCACACATTAATGCATGTTTAACAGCTATTATTCCGACTTTGCTACGTTTACATTTTATTACTTACATAATATCAAAATGAATTATTCTTTAAAATAATTTTAATAAAACTTGACTCTTCATGCTTTTTTTTGTATATTTGCATATTATTAATTTTAACAAACTAAAAACTATGGCACAGGTAATTGGTCCACTTAATTTCAAAGGAACAGTCTACGGACTAACTCATTACCAACGATATGGAAAAGAATGGGTAAGAAAGAAAACTTC
>JAUZOY010000091.1 GCA_030706235.1 Bacteroidota bacterium
ATAAACAAAGCACGGGAGTCAGTGACAAATCCTGAAAAAAATAAAATAACTATTTTTGTAGATATTTGCAAATTATATAAAGGATCAGAAATATGGAAAAATATATCATCAACACAGAATATCGCAAACTACTTGCCGACACATATACACCCGTTAGTATATATCTTAAACTAAGGGATAAATTTCCAAACAGTATACTGCTTGAAAGTTCGGACTATCATGCAAATGACAATAGTTACTCATATATCTGCTGCGAACCATTAGCAAGCATTACAATTCAGGATGAATACATTACCGAAGATTATCCGGGAGATATACAAAATAAAGTTCCGGTATCTGATCTTCGTAAACAGCTCACTGACTTTACCGGCAATTTCAAATACGATAAACTTCCGTTTAACTTTATCAGCAATGGGTTCTTTGGTTATATAGGTTATAATTCTATCAGATATTTTGATGATATTAAATTAAAGCCTTATGAAAACGACGAACGTAAGGTACCTGATTTGATTTTCACTCTGTTTTCTTATGTTATAGTTGTCAATCATTTCAAAAATGAACTCTTTATCTTCCATCATACAATCGGGAAAACTGCAAACGAAAACAATAGTATTGATTATATTGAATCACTAATACGAAGCAAAAACTTTGCTTCATATAAATTCTTCATCAATGGAGAAGAACAGTCAAAATATACAGACGAGGAATTCGGAGATATTATACAAAATGGTAAAGAACATTGTCATCGAGGAGATGTATTCCAGATAGTCCTCTCCCGCCCTTTCTCACAGAAATTCTCAGGAGATGAATTTAATGTGTACAGATCTCTACGTTCAATAAATCCCTCTCCTTACCTTTTCTTTTTCGACTATGGCAACTTTAAGATCATGGGCTCATCACCCGAAGCTCAGATTGTGATAAAAGAACGCAAGGCAAGCATCCATCCTATTGCCGGAACTTTTGTACGTTCAGGTAATGATGAAGCCGACAGGAAAATTGCTGAAGAGCTGATGAAGGATGAAAAAGAAAATGCTGAACATGTTATGCTGGTTGATCTTGCAAGAAATGATCTCAGCAGAAATGGTTCTGATGTTAAAGTTGAAGTATTTCGTGAAGTTCAATATTATTCTCACCTTATACATCTGGTTTCTAAAGTTTCAGGACAAATAAACAATAACATTTCTCCATTTGATGTAGTGGCAGATACCTTTCCGGCTGGAACATTATCCGGCGCTCCAAAATACAAAGCAATGCAACTTATCGATAAGTATGAACAACAATCCAGAGGTTTCTATGGCGGTTGTATTGGATATATGGGATTCGATGGTGATTTCAATATGGCAATTATTATCCGTTCATTCTTGTCAAAAAACAACACACTTTATTACCATGCCGGTGCAGGAATTGTTGAAAAATCTATTGTTGAGAATGAAGTTAATGAAGTTAAAAATAAACTTATGGCATTAAAATCTGCCATCAAAACAGCAGTTGAGATTTAATAAAATTTTCAAATACAATAGCGATTTATTATTAAATATATCCTTTAACCAGCACAATATAAAATACTAAATTGCATATTTAATATCTTAAATTTTAATTAAGAACAAAATATTAAATTTTAAAAAATGATGTAATTTTGCAAACAATAATAACAATATAAAATAGAATAAAATGTATTACGATCCAGCAAGCGAAATTCAGGATGATTCAGTATTCGGAGAATTTGGAGGTGTTAATCCATCTATTACAGATTCAGCTACATATACTTTCCTGCATGCAAATACAATGACAGAAACTTTTGAAGGTAAAACAGAGGGATGCTATTTATATTCCCGTCATTGGAATCCAAACGGAAAAAATCTGGCAAGTGCCCTGTCACGTCTTGAAAAGACAGAAGCAGCCTGGGTAACAAGTTCAGGGATGGCTGCAATTACCAACACAATACTTCAAATTTGCAGTCATGGTGATCATATTGTAAGTAGTCCTACAATATATGGAGGTACTTTTGCATTCTTTAAAAATTATTTACCCAAATTCGATATAAATGTAACATTTGTCGATATTACCAATCTTGAAGAAGTAAAACGAGCAATAACTCCTAAAACAAAACTTATCTATACAGAAACATTAAGCAATCCTTTACTAGCAATAGCTGATATTCCTGAGCTTGCAAAGATTGCAAATGATAAAGGTATTAAACTTGTTGTGGACAATACTTTTACACCAATGATCATTACTCCTGCTGCATTAGGAGCACATATCGTTGTAAACAGTATGACCAAATTTATTAATGGTAATAACGATTGTGTAGCAGGTGCAATTTGCGGTTCAGAAGAATTTATTAATTCTCTTTCTGATGTTAATAATGGCACCTCAATGCTTCTCGGCCCTGTATTGGATAGTTTCAGGTCAGCAAGTATATTGAAGAATATGCATACTCTTCATATCAGAATGAAACAGCACAGTAAAAATGCAATGTACTTAGCTGAAAAGCTCAAAGAAAAAGGCGTTGACATCAGATACCCCGGGTTGGAAAACCATCCTTCTCATAAACTCATGAAAAAATTAATGAATCCTGAGTTCGGATTTGGAGGTATGATTGTCATTAACGTTAATACTGTTGAAAATGCTATCAAACTGATGGAAATGATGCAGAACGAAAAAGTTGGTTATCTGGCTGTAAGTCTTGGATATACTAAAACACTTTTCAGTAATCCGGGTAGCAGTACATCTTCCGAAATACCTGAAGAAGTTCAGAAAAAAATGGGACTGACACCAGGTCTTGTCAGATTCTCAGTAGGTCTTGATAATGATATTGAAAGAACTTTCAACAGAATAATGCACTGCATGAAAGCAACTAATTTGATATAATTTTAAACTCAGCTTAAAATAAAAAATGGAGAGATTTGAAAAAATCTTTCCATTTTTTTTGTTTAAAGGACAATAATTCTTATGATGTTTCACCATTTCCCGATAAAAAGTTGCTGGAATTTAGGTTTGAATTAATCAAGTTTCCTTACTCTTAATCGAAGTGAATTTAAGACAACAAATAGATCTGAGAAAGCCATAGCAGCGGCTGCTATCATAGGATTCAGAAATCCAAATGCAGCAATTGGTATTGCAATAATATTATAGAAGAATGCCCAGAACAGATTTTGTTTAATAACGATCATGGTATTTTTTGAAATTGCAATTGCTTTACGTAGCAAATTAAGATTCCCTTTAAGCAAAATTATCTGAGCTGATTTGATAGCAATTTGCGAAGCATTGCTCATCGATATGCCAAGAGTTGCAGTTGCAAGTGCAGGAGCATCATTAATTCCATCACCTACCATAATAATACCATTATGCTGAGCAAAGTTATTTATCAATGTCAGCTTTTCAGCCGGTTTTTTTTCATAATAATAATCAACAATACCAAGTTTCTGAGCAACATAATCACATTTATTTTTTCTATCACCACTAATCATTACCGGATGTATATCCTTAGCGATCAGAAAATCTATAACTGCTTTAGCTTCACCTCTGATTTCATCTTCAATATCAATCTGAGCAATTAATTTTTCATTCTCGACAACATAAATATTATGAGAATTATCACTTGTCAGTTTGTTTGCATATTCATAAGATCCTATTCTGTATTGGTTTCCATAAATATCCGACCCTATTATTCCCCCTCCCTTTATTTCCTGTACTTTATCAACAGGTATCTCTTCATGAATATCAATTTCATTAACAAGAGATCTTGATATCGGATGTGATGAATGTTTTTCAAAATTGTATAGTATCTTTTTAACCTCATTCTCTTGTTTATCAAAACATTCAATCTTTCTTATCTTGAAATTTCCAGTGGTAAGAGTGCCTGTTTTATCAAATGCAATTGTCTTTATTTCTGTCAGTTTCTGAATAGTACTTGCACCTTTGATAAGAATACCATTACGTGCAACTCTGCTTATTCCAACTACAACAGCAGTAGGAATAGCCAGACCCATAGCACACGGACAGGAGATAACCAATACAGCAATACTCTGCAACAAAGATTGTCTGAAAGGTATAGATAAGACAAAAAAAGCAATAATAAACGTTATGATGGAAATTGCTATTACCGTTGGAACAAATATCGCGCTTATTTTATCGGCAAGATTCTGGAGTCTGGGTTTATCTTTCTGAGCTGATTTTACAAGTTCAATTATCTGAGATAAAATCGTCTGTTTACCTATCGCAGTAACCCTGATCCTGATCGAACCATCGACAACAATAGTTCCACCAACAACCTTATCGCCGACATTTTTATCAACAGGAATACTTTCACCTGAAAGCATGGCTTCATCTATACTCGCATTACCCCTAATAATTTCTCCGTCAACAGGAACATAGTCACCTAAATTTATCAAAAGTATATCATTTAGTCTTATCCTGTTGGAATCTATATCTTTAACGACCTCTTTGCCATCACACTCAATAAATACTTTTCTTGCAATTACTTTCTGCAGTTTAGCCATGTCATCTATTGCTGAAGTATTTTTCTTAACTGCAATATGCTCAAGAAGATTGCCTAAAAGGACAAGAGTTATAATACTTGCTGTTGTTTCATAGAAGAGAAAATTATGTCCCAGACCGAGAATAGTTCCCGCCAGACTATATACAAAAGCAGCTGTAGCTCCAAGTATTATAAGCACATCCATGTTTAGAATGCCTGTTTTTATTGAACCATAAGCACTTTTACCAAAATGAAACAAGCCCACAACAAAAACAGGTATTGTTAAGACTAGCTGAAATAAAGGATTATGAAACAGAGGGAAAGGAAGAAACATTGCAATAAGCAACGGAATTGTAAAAATAAATGAGAAATAAAATTTCTTTTCAATATCAGAAAGTCCTTTTTCTTTTACCTCTTTTTCTTTATCAGCTGAGACAACAAAGTACCCTAAATCTTCTATCTTTTTAATAGCAAGAGGAATTTTAGATTTATCTTCGGTTTCAAAAGACACCTCTTTAGTAGTGTATTCAACCGATACAGATGACATACCCATCTTTTCCAATTGTCGCTTTATTCCTAACGAACAACTGCTGCAACTCATTCCCTCAACAATAAAATCAATTTTAACCGGTTCTACGCTCACTTATAAATTAATTGACAATAGTTAATACTCTATTTACAAAATTAATTAATTTAACCACTTTCATTTTATCTATTTGCATAAAACGTGGAGTTAAATAAAACGAGGAATCAAAGATAATGTTGTTTAGTGTTTTTTAAGCTTATAAAAGCTGTATTTACTTTCAAAATGAATGAAAAATCTTCCTATTATATAACCAATTAAGGCACCTATTATTCCTCCGCAAATAACATCACCCGGATAGTGTACACCAATATAAATTCTGCTATATGAGGCTAAAGAAGCATACACTATCATAAAAATAATTATTACTGAACGATAGGTTCTGAAAATAGTAATTATAAATAGACTAATAGCAAAAGAATTAATTGCATGTGATGAAACAAAACCATACTGACCTCCACAGTCTTTCAACAAATGTATCATTGGTGCAAGTGCCGGTTCATGACAAGGCCTTAACCTGTGAAATACATTTTTAAAAGCATATACAGAAGTTTTGTCAGTTATTGTTATAAGTAAAATTACAAATAAAAATATCCAGATAATATCTTTCTTATAATCTTTGATCAAGATCCATAACAGGAAAACAAATAAAGGCATCCACATCCAAAGACCGGAGAACTGAAGCATTACTCCATCAAGAAAAGAATAGTGTATTCCATTAAGGAACAAGAATAATTGTTTATCAAGTGCAATAAGTTTGTCAAGCATAATTCAATAATAATCAATTGTCAATTAATTAAGCTCTTTCCATAGCAAGTCTTTAAGTTCATCAATACCCATATTTGCAACTGCTGATATAAACACGACAGGAATATTATCAGGCACTTTAATTTTTAACTTAGCTAATCCCTTAGCATCAACTAAATCGCATTTTGTTACTGCAAGAATCATTTGCTTAGACAATAGTTCAGGATTATACTTTTCAAGTTCTTTAAGTAATATTTTAAATTCCTTTTTAATCGAATCAGAATCTGCCGGAATCATGAACAATAGTATAGAATTACGTTCTATATGTCTGAGAAATCTTAATCCAAGTCCCTTACCCTCTGATGCGCCTTCAATTATTCCCGGAATATCAGCCATTACAAAAGATTTAAAATTCTTGTAATTTACTATACCTAAATTTGGGACCAATGTTGTAAAAGGATAATCAGCTATTTTAGGTTTTGCAGCACTGATTACTGAAAGAAGAGTCGATTTACCTGCATTCGGGAAACCTACCAATCCTACATCGGCAAGAACTTTAAGTTCAAGAATTACTGTTGCTTCTTTTCCCGGTTCACCAGGTTGAGCAAAACGTGGAGTCTGAAAAGTTGCAGATTTAAAATGGTCATTTCCAAGTCCTCCCCTTCCCCCTTCCAGAAGAATTTTTGTTTCGCCGTCATGTGTTATTTCCAACATAACTTCACCGGTATCAGCATTTTTAGCAACAGTACCAAGTGGCACCTCAATTATAACATCTTTCCCCTCAGCCCCGCTTTTAAGATTTGCACCTCCACTCTGGCCGGATTCAGCAGTAACATGTTTATGATATTTAAGATGTAATAAAGTCCATAGTTGACTATTCCCTTTAAGAATAATATGTCCGCCACGGCCACCATCTCCTCCGTCGGGGCCTCCTTTATAATTTGTTTTTAAATGCAAAAGATGTGCCGATCCGCCTCCTCCTTTACCAGAACTACAATATATTTTTACGTAATCTATAAAATTTTGTGATGGCATATTTTAAATTTAAATTGTTTGATTTATTTACAATTAGATTGTCTGTCTTAAAAAATTATTTTTCTGCAATTATTACTCTATTTATAAATTCATAAAAAGATAAAATCCGTTTATAAAATAAAAAACTCCTACAATACCAATACCGAGACTGATATACCAGAGATACTTACGTTTTGTCAGTGCAGAAATTGAAGAAAGCAAAATCGAAACCTGAAGAAAGATGACTGCAAAGCCAAAGATTTCAGAGTGTTTTTTAGCAATATCACGTTCTGATTCAAATTTTTCAGCTTCATTTTTTATTTCTTCTTTTTCTTTATTATATTTTTCAACTTTCTTTAAATAAGTATCTAATTTTTTTTGGTAAGAATCTATAGTTTTGAGGTCAGATTTGACATCTCTTTTAAGAGCGTCAATTTGCAGGCTTAGAATATCTTTCTCCATTTCAGCAAGATTTCCTTTCGTGCTTTTAGATTGATAAAATGCCCATTGATCTGATGCTTTTGATTGACACAACAGAGATTTTGTACTATAACCGCCACCTTTAAATGTAGAAAGTGTGGCACAAACTGCTATAATAACTGTAGTTAATGCCAGATAATTTGTCCATTTATCTTTTACATCTGAAGTATTGTTTTCACTCATAAATATAATATTAATAATAAAATAACCGGTGCAAATTTATATATAAAAAGCAAACCTTTAATTCATATTAGATTTTAT
This sequence comes from Bacteroidota bacterium, assembly GCA_030706235.1. Taxonomy (GTDB): domain Bacteria; phylum Bacteroidota; class Bacteroidia; order Bacteroidales; family GWE2-29-8; genus JAUZOY01. The sequence continues at coordinate 7,566 of JAUZOY010000091.1, forward strand.
TATTACCTTTGTATGTAATTTTCTAAAGCATATCTATACTTATTATAATGAAAATAAGGCTAATAGTCTTTTCTATTATTTTTGGTACAACTTTATCCTGTATAGCTCAAAACATAAAGGAAAGCATGAATATTGGCGATGAGGCATATAATGATGGTGATTATTACAGTGCATCAATATATTATAAAAAAGCTCTTCAACAGGATAGTACTAAATTGAATATTGCATATAAATATGCAGAATCATGCCGGATGTTCCTGGATTATAAAGAAGCAGAAAAATATTATCAGTTTATCACAGACAATGATACCAAAAAAGAATATCCCCAAAGTCTTTTCTGGCTTGCAATGATGTCAAAAAATAATGCAAAATATAGTAATGCTCTTGAATATTTCAGAAGTTATTTTGAACAACATCAAAAGGATGATAATTACTATACAAAAAAATCAAAAAATGAAATAACAGCATGCGAATTTGCATTAAAAGCTATCAAAGATACAGTACCGATTGTTATTACACATATGGGAAATAATATTAATACTCCATATTCCGAAATGGCAGCAGTACAGTTAGGTGATTCCATTCTACAATTTTCATCTATCCGTATGGAAGGGAATACTTTTGAAAAAGATGAAAATGTTTTCATTCCGAATTTGCATCTTTCCAAAATATATGAATCAGTCAGGGGAAATAATGAATGGCAGAAAGCAACAAAATTAGAGGACGAATTTAATAATACGAAATATCATGCTGCCAATGGGACATTAACTTCTGACGGTAAAAAGTTTTTCTTTAACTTATGTACCATTGACCCTAAAAAATCAATGTGTGATATTTATTATACATTAAAGAAGGAGAATAAATGGGCTACTCCTATAAGACTTAGTGATATAGTAAACTTAAAGGGGTATACAAATTCTCAACCTAATCTTGTACCGCTTGGTGATGGAAGAGAAATTCTCTATTTTACATCTGACAGACCCGGGGGGGTTGGTAATCTTGACATTTGGTACTCAGTAATCAGCGAAACAGGAAGTTGCAGTGATCCAATAAACCTAGGACCAAATATAAACACAATTGATGATGAAATTTCTCCATTTTATGATATCAAAAACAAAACATTATATTTTAGTTCTTCCGGTCATAATGGATTTGGAGGTTTTGATATTTTTAAATCTCAGGGGCAACTAAATAAATGGACAGAAGCAGTTAATCTTGGATACCCCTTGAATACCAGTTATAATGATATGTATTATACTATCAATAACAATGATCCCAATAGTGGCTACATAACTTCAAACCGCACGGGATCCTATTTTATCAAAGGAGAAACCTGTTGTAACGATATATATTCATATAAATGGATAATTCCTCAGGTTGCAAAAAAAGAAGAACCTGAAAAAAAATTTCAGGAAAATGTTAAGGAAATTGCACAAAATAAACCTCAGGAAACAACAAAAATCAAAGAGAAAACTGAAATTATAGCCAAAAGTACACCGAAAGACATTCAGAGTTTAAGAAAAACTATTAAAGAATTTTTACCTCTTACCCTTTACTTTCATAACGATGAACCGGATCCCAAAACCAGGGCAGTTAAAACAAACCTTAATTATAAACAAACTCTTGAAAATTATATTAATTTAAAAAATAAATATAAAGAAGAGTATTCATCAGGACTAAACAATAAAGAAAAGATTAAAGCTCAGCAGGATATTGAAGACTTTTTTGATGATTATGTTATTAATGGTATGAATAAGCTTGAATCTTTTACATCCTTACTATTACAGGATTTACAGTCCGGAAATAGTATTACACTTACAATAAAAGGATTTTGCAGCCCACTTACTACAAATGATTATAACATTAATCTTGCCAAACGTCGTATCTCCAGTATTGAAAACTATCTGAAAGAATACAACAACGGAATATTTATGGAATATATTAACAATAAAACAGATAAAGGCGGAAAGTTAGAATTCTATGAAGAACCGTTAGGTGAAGAAACTGCAAGCAAAAAAGTAAGTGATAATCCAAATGATGAAAGAAACTCAGTATATAGTGTTGGCGCAGCTTTAGAAAGGAAAATACAAATTATTTCATATGCTCCAAAAACTAATCGTCCGCTAAAAACCATTAAAACAGACGTTGTTTATATGATTCAATTTGCGTCTTCTTCTAATCAATATGCAGATAAAGAATTAAAAGAAAAATTTAAAATCAATGAAAATATTTTTGTTTATAAATCCGGGAATTCATATAAATTCATGACCGGCAATTTTAAAACTTATAAAGATGCTATTGACTTCAATATTAAATTTAAATCACGAAATAATGTCGAGTCTTTTGTTGTAGCTTTTAAAGAGGGGAAACCTATTAATATCCGAGAAGCTATTCAAATTACAAAAGAAAATGAAAAATGAGATTAATTATTAATTATCAATTATCATAGAATGTCTTTACTAAAAAAAAGTACTCCTCCATGGATTAATTTTATAGTTGACGTAATCATTTGTATATGTTCAATTATCCTTGCTTACCTATTACGTTTTAATTTTCAGATACCTTCTATAGAAAAGACAAGGTTACCATATATTTTATTTTTTGTAATTGCAGTAAGAGGAACGAGTTTTCTTATTGGAAATACCTATAGAGGGATATACAGATATACCACAACAAGAGATGGGCAGAAAATTCTTTATGTTATTTCTGCAGGTTCACTGTTTTTTATGTTATCAAACGGCTTAAAATACTATTTCATTGACAATCATTTTATTATTCCATTCTCCATTGTTATAATAGATTTTTTCACAAGCACCTTTTCTCTGGTATCGCTTCGACTTTTAATAAAAATCATGTACTTAGAATATGAGACCCCGGAAAGGAAACAAGCTGATGTACTAATTTTCGGAGCAGGAGAATCAGGTATAGTAACAAAAAAAGTTCTAGACAGAGATGCCGGAATAAAGTATAGGGTTATTGCATTTATTGATGACAATAAAACATTGACAGGTAAAAAGGTTGATGATATATTAATTTGTCATTCTTCTGAATTAGAATCAGTACTTAAGAGCAATACTATTCACCACATGATAATCTCTGTTCAGAGTATAAGTGCTCACAGAAAAAAAGAACTGATTGAAATTTGTCTTGCATATAATACAAAAGTATTTTCTGTTCCACCTGTTAATACATGGATAAATGGTGAACTCAGTTTCAAACAAATAAAAAAAGTAAGAATAGAAGATTTACTTGAAAGAGAAGAAATAAAACTTGATGAAGAAGAAATAAGGAAACAGGTCCTTGGTAAAAGAATTCTTGTTACAGGAGCAGCCGGTTCAATAGGTAGTGAAATTATAAGGCAGCTGATTAAGTACAATCCTGAAAAGATAATTTTATTTGATATTGCAGAAAGCCCATTGTTTTTTCTCGAGTTGGAAATGCATGAAAATTTAAAAACAAAAAATTTCGAACCTATAATCGGAGATATTCGGAACAAACAACAACTCGAGTATATTTTCCAGAAATACAGACCAGAAATCGTATATCATGCTGCTGCATATAAACATGTTCCGATGAT
>JAUZOY010000092.1 GCA_030706235.1 Bacteroidota bacterium
GACGCTGTCAGGTGCAAGCACGCTGACAGGTCATAAAAAACTCTAAAGACCTCGCTTTCAAACCATGCAAAATTCTTTCAACTACCAATCTTTTAGGTACTACTTTTTATTTGACTATTTTCTCATATGTTTTTCTATTTAAAAATTTTAAAACAGTTTCTAAAAATTAATACATTTTTCATTGAATAATCGTAAATTTGCAAAATAATTAACACAAATCCTAATATGCTGCAATTAAGTTATATTCATGAAAATACGGCTGAAGTTATTAAAAGACTTGCTGTTAAAAACTTTAAGGCTGAAGAAATAGTCAATTCTATAATTGAAAAAGATATTAACAGAAAAAAAATAAAGCAGGATCTTGAAAAAAACCTTGCTTATGCCAATCAAATAGCAAAAGAAATCGGAGCTCTTTATAAATCAGGAAATATTTCTGAAGCAAATGAAAAAAAAGAAATAACAAAACAACTTAAAGAAACCGAAAAGCAATTAAATCAACAACTATCTGTTCTCGAAAGCGAAGTAGATCAGTTACTGGTTCAATTACCAAACCTACCTTATCATCTGGTTAAACCCGGAAAAACTGCCGATGACAATGAAATCATTCTTCAGGAAGGTTATATTCCGGAAAGTACCAACAATCTACCACATTGGGAAATTGCTGCCAAATATGATATAATCGACTTTGAATTGGGAAATAAAGTCACCGGTTCGGGTTTCCCCTTCTATAAAAACAAAGGAGCAAAATTACAGAGAGCTCTTGTCAGTTTCTTCCTTGATGAAGCTTCCAAAGAAGGTTACAACGAATATGAAGTACCTCTGGTTGTAAATGAAGCTTCCGGTTACGGCACAGGACAACTCCCGGATAAAGAAGGTCAAATGTACCATATAGGATTGGATAACTTATATATGATTCCCACAGCAGAAGTTCCTCTGACTAATATTTTCAGAGATACTATTCTCAGAGCTGAAGACCTTCCGGTTAAATGTACTGGTTATTCTGCATGTTTCAGAAGAGAAGCCGGTTCTTATGGTAAAGACGTAAGAGGCTTAAACCGTTTGCATCAATTCGATAAAGTTGAAATCGTTCAGATCCAACACCCTTCAAAATCATATGAAACTCTGGAAAATATGAAAGATTATGTCGCAGGTTTAATTAGAAAACTCGGGCTTCCTTTCAGAATTCTCAGACTTTGCGGCGGTGATATTAGCTTCACTTCTGCAATGACTTATGATATGGAAACATATTCTATCGCTCAAAAAAAATGGCTCGAAGTCAGCTCTATTTCAAATTTTGAATCTTTCCAGGCCAATAGACTTAAACTTAGATTCAGAGATGGCAACAACAAAACGCAACTTGTTCATACACTGAACGGAAGTGCACTTGCATTACCAAGAATTGTTGCATGTATACTTGAAAACAATCAAACCCCTGATGGAATTAAAATACCTGAAGTTCTTGTTCCTTATACCGGGTTTGACATGATATAATCATCAATCAAACAATCTTTTAAAGATGATAACATTTGAGAATGTTATCATCTTTTTTTTATAAAACTATAAAAAAACGCATAAAATATTTGTATTCTAGAAAAATTATGTAAGTTTGCAAAATATTTGAGTGTTGGAAAGATGGGTGAGTGGCTGAAACCAACAGTTTGCTAAACTGTCGTACTGGATTACGGTACCGGGGGTTCGAATCCCCCTCTTTCCGCAAAAATATTCCAAACATTATAAATCAACAGCATACAATAATTCCTTAACAAACCGCGTCAATTTCAGGTCATTTATCTTATTAATATTCCACGAGAAATCAAATGTTTAATAATATTAAGCTGAATAAATCTTATTGTAGAGATTGACTCCGTTTTCCAGTGAATAGTATTTTATGGCTGTGTTTCTGAAAATGTTTTTATCTACTTTAAGTAGGTTATCTATCCGACTGATTGCTTCATCGTAGCCATTATCATTGAGTTCATTGACGATCAATCCGCTACCGGTCTGACTGATAATTGTATCCAAATCCCCTACTCCGCTATTGGCCACTATCGGGATGCTCATTCCAAGAAGTTCTCCGTGTTTGGTTGGAGATGATGCCTGTTTTGAAAAAGATTTGCGGATGAAGAAAATGCCTAAATTGGATAAACTAAGAAGGGAGGGTAAATCTTCACGTGATGAAGGTATAACAATGATTTTGTCTTTAGGGATATCAAGTTGTTTTGCTTTACTTATTATATGTTCAGGCTGATCTTTGGTAATGAATAGGAAACGGGCATTTTTTTTAACAGGCAAAAGCCTTTTGAAAAAAGCCAGCATTTCATCAATGAGATACCATGTTCCAATGGAACCGAGATATGTAAGTATGAAATCTTCCGGACGGATATTGAGTTTACTTATGAACTCATAAACTTTTTTTTCGTTAATATTATCAGCTGAGAAATGATCAAGATCGGTACAACAAGGAATTACAGATATCTTTAAATCTACCTTAAGGTTCCAACCGAGAATTATGACAGCAGCTTTTTCAGTGAGGCTTACTACATGATCGGCAGCAATAAGATATTGTTTTTCTTTACTTTTAAAATAGTTATATATAAGTTTGTAAAAGGGATTATTAATGTTCCAGATATATCCATCGATTCTTTCATCTGCCCAGAAACCTCTCATATCAAAAATGAACTTCAGATTGAATTTTTTCTTCATTTTCAGTCCAACGAATGCAGAAATATAACTACGACAATGAATTATATCAAACTTATATTTCCGGTGGAGTTTAAATGCATGGATGTTCAATTTTATAATGTCCAGTATGGTAGACAATACCGGAGGTCTTGAAGTATAAGATATTGGATACCAGAGAATATTATTATCCTTAAGAAGTTTATGTATATTATCTTTATTATTCTCAAATCTTTTCTTTTTCTCTGCACTAAGTATACAGATTTGATGTCCTTTTGCAGAAAGGCCGGCAAGATATGGGATAACCTGAGACTGACCGAGCTGATCGGTCATGCCATCATAAGATATATAAAGAACTTTGGACAAATTTTTCTGAATTAAGGCTTAGAGAAATAGTTGCGATTTTAAAATATACGAAACTAAAGCCAATCTATGCATTAACAAGGTTCAGGATAGATTCAAAAATAATCTTACCGTCAGTATTGCTCAATACTTCATCAGAAGCTCTTTCCGGATGAGGCATCATGCCAAAAACATTTCTTCTTTTATTGCATATACCTGCAATGTTTTCTATTGAACCATTAGGATTAGCAATATCAATCACATCACCTTCCTTATTGCAATATCTGAAAAGCACGCGGTCTTCATCATTAAGTTTTTTAATAACATCTTCACTTGCATAGAATCTTCCTTCTCCATGTGCAATAGGAATTTTAAGTGCTTTGGATTTATCTATTAATGAAGTTACCAGAGTATTGTTTGTCTGAGCCTTCATATAAATATTTTTGCAGATAAATTTCTGATTATTATTATGGAGCAAAGCGCCTTCAACAAGACCTGCTTCACAAAGTATCTGAAAGCCATTGCAAATACCCATAAGATATCCGCCTTTATTTGCAAAAGCAATTACTTCTTCCATAATAGGTGAAAAACGTGCAATAGCACCGGATCTTAAATAGTCACCAAAAGAAAAGCCTCCGGGAAGCACTATAAAATCACAATTCTGCAGATCCCTGTCTTTATGCCAAAGTTTTACAACTTCCTGTCCCATAATATTTTTCAGGACATAGATCATATCGTGATCACAATTTGAACCGGGAAAAATTACAACACCAAACTTCATAATTTATTATATATTAAAATCAAAAATATACTCTAAGGTAAACAATCGTCAAAATTACTAATAAAAACAGAGTTTCAGCAAACCAATTTTTTTTTATTGATAAAAATAAATCGGAAATAAAAACTACTGAAGGAATTACTACCATTGAAAACTGCATTATATGGTTTTTAGCAAACAAAAACCAGAACAATGATAATAATAAAAACCATACTATTACGACCTTAAATTTTCTCACCTTGATTACCCCTTCGTTCATTTTTCCAAGGTATCGGAAAAATGAATAACCGAGAATAATAATGCTTATCAATATAACAGAAAAGGCTCCCCAACTAAAATTGAAATGTATCTTGCTTACTTCTAATCTGAAATTAGGAAGAATTCTTCCGACAATAAAAGGGTTCAGTTTATTAAAGAGATAATAATATGTAAAGACATATAGATAGGGAGTAATTAAACCAATCAATGCAATCATCCACCTTCTTAATGAATAAAGGCTATAGACAACAAAAGATATGTAAATCAGCAATATAAATATTAAAGAAGGAAAATAAAACAATGAAGAAACAGCTACAATAAATGATGTTTCAAAAATATATTTATCCGTTAAACTTTCATCGTATATTCTGAAAATTCCCTTTAATGCAATTATCAGAAACAAATTTGAAAACAGAACAGGATTAAATACCATCATTTCATTCGTCGAACACATAAGAACTATATAAATGAGAGCCGGAACGTAGGTATCCTTTTTAATTAACTGAGCATTATATACAAGACTATTCAGGAGTAATGATTCTATTAAAATAAGTGAAATAACTGCAATCCCGCTTACCATCCCACTATTACCTATCAATACATTAAAGAATGAAAAGCCCGGCATGATTATGATATTGTTCATGCATGATGAAACAGCAGTTGCATAATATTTCATTAATATTGCAATGATTGCCAAAGCAACTATCAGAATGTAATGATTCGATTTAAATAATCTTATTATCAATTTATGTTTTACTGCTTTTTCTATCTCAGATCAAATCCAATGTCTCTCCTGAAATATTTATTATCAAAATTGATTAGTTCAGCATTTTTATAACTGATTTTAAGTGCCTCATTCATATCAGAACCCATCGATGTAATTGCAATTACCCGGCCACCATTGTTATAATAGTTGCCTACTTCAAATCTGGTACCTGCATGAAAGAGAATACTGTCATTTACCTGATCCAGACCGGTTATAACTTTTCCCTTTTCAAAATTACCGGGATATCCGCCTGATACAAGCATTACGGTTGTGGCATATCTTTGATCAATTTCAATTTCTTTTTCTGAAAGTGTACCTGTTGCAATACCATCGAACAACTCAAATATATCACTCTTGATTCTGGGAATAACTACTTCTGTTTCAGGATCTCCCAACCTTACATTATATTCGATTACGTAAGGTTCTCCATTTACATTCATTAGACCTATAAATAAAAAACCCTGATATTTAATGCCATCTTTTTTCAATCCTTCGATCGTAGGAATGATTATTTTATCCTCTACTTTCTTCATAAAAATTTTATCTGCAAAACCAACAGGAGAAATCGCACCCATCCCACCTGTATTAAGCCCTTTATCACCCTCTCCAACTCTTTTATAATCTTTTGCTTCAGGCAGAATTTTATATGTATTACCGTCGGTAGCAACAAATACAGATAATTCTATACCTTTAAGATATTCTTCTACAACTACTTTGTCACTTGCCTTCCCAAACTTTCCACGATAAAGCATATCTCCAAGTTCTTTCTTTGCCTGATCCGGATCATTGCAGATTACAACTCCCTTACCAGCAGCAAGCCCGTCTGCCTTAAGAACATATGGGGGTTTAAGACTTTCGAGAAATAAATAACCCTCTTCGATATTTTCTTTGGTAAAACTTTTATACTTTGCAGTCGGGACAGAATGTCTGGTCATAAATTCTTTAGCATAATCCTTACTTCCTTCAAGAATTGCCCCGTTTCTGCAAGGTCCTACAAACCTGACCCCCTTCAATAGATCATCATTGAGAAAATAATCGTGTAAACCATTAACAAGCATATCTTCACTACCTGCAATGATCATATCTATATTGTTTTGAATAACAACATTCTTTATATTATCAAAGTCACTTGCCGACACATTAAGATTTTCTCCAAATAATGCGGTTCCGGCATTTCCGGGTATTATATAAATTTTGTCTACTTTAGTACTTTGTTTTAATTTCCATGCTATTGCGCATTCTCTCCCTCCGGAGCCAGTAATCAGAACATTCATAAATTATTGTACAGTATTAAATTTATTAATAACTTTAGTATATATTTCTTCAAATTCCGCAGGTCTTTCTGCATAGTATTCTATACTTTTTTCAAATTCTTCTTTAGTAAGGTCGTGCTTTTTAAATAATGAATTGTAATACTCTTTAGATAAAGAGGTTATATTTCTACCCTTGATTTGCTCCATATTTAATTTGGCTTCTACCTGGTGCACATCATAAATAACTTCTACCATTTTCTTTGGAGGTATAATATCAACATTAACCTTTCTGTCCCGTTTATGACAAGCAAAAAAGGTAGTAATCAATAAAATAATTAATATTCCCCTGAAAAATCTCATATCGACAAAGGTAAATATAAAATTCTGAATAATATGATTAACTTAAGCCAATTTTAAGATTACCCAACTATATTTTTCTCAATAAGTGTTTATATACTATAAAAACAAGTAATTTTGTAGAAAATTAAAATATGTTCTATTAATAAATATTCTGAGCAAAGTGAATTTAATCAGATACTTTAATTGAACAAAACAATACTGATATATAAATATCAAGGCACTGATACTGATTAACAATTATATGACGTTAATTATTATATCAATGTTTAAGCTGGATGAGAAAAAACTTTATTAAATGAAAAAAAATATCAGGTCATATTTTTTGAGAATATGCTTATATAAATTAGCATTAACAATTTCCTTTTTATTTATACTTATGCATAGTGATTATGCATTTAATTATACAAAAAAATTAAAAACTGACAGTATAAACAGCTATACAACAGGCAGCAATAAAAATAAGCCAAATCAACCGGAAGATTATAATAATGAAGGATCTTTAAATAACTATTTTAAAGGGCTAAGCTATGGTTTATATTTTGGAGTTTATTTTCCCAATGCTGCGACAGCAAGTTATTATAACGGAGCAACAGACAATATGCTGCAGAGAGTTTTAATTGATGATGCTATTAATAAGGCAAAAATAATGCAGACGCCACAATTGAATAACAGCGATTTTGAAATCAGTTCAGATGGATACCCCACAAAAATGGCATATAATTCGGCCATAAATGTAGGTTTTGTATTGAAATATGGTCTTTCTATTAATACAGGGATATTTGCTGAGATGAATTATACCAAGTTAAAAGCTACTGATGCATTTACAATTACATTATTAAATCAACCTCCAAGTATGTATAGTGCAGTACAAATAGGTGCATTAACCGGAACTGAAAGAAGGACTGATATTAATATCGGTTTACGTCAGAATTTCGGAGATCCGTATTTTATTATGCCATATGCTGAAATAAGTTTCAATATAAACAGTACCAGAGTGCTTACATCAGAGGCAAGCATTAACGGACTTACTTTTGATATATCTAACCATCAATACGATCCGACCAACCCTCAATCACCATATAATGCCAATTATAATACATATATTGGAGGTATAGGATATGGATTTAATATCGGAGGGGGACTTCAGTTTATTTTTAATGAAAAATATTCTTTTGATCTTGGCGCAACCTACTCAAGAAAGCAGATTAATATTCCTGTTTATAATGATAAACTTTTATCTCAATATAATGTTTATCTGAGAATTATGATGCATAATGTATCTAAAAAATCTGAAGATACAGCAAATTAATTTATTACGGAATATGGGTTTAATCGTATAATTCGAGTCCTATAACTCCAAGTATAATAAACAATAGTGATAATATTTTTACAAACGAAACAGGTTCTTTAAACCAGATTATACCTATTACAGAAATAAGAGCGATCCCCAGACTTGCCCAGATTGCGTAAGCAATACTCACATCCATTTTTTTTAATACAAAAATAAGTGCAAACAAACTGATACCATAAAAGACGAAAACAAATATTGAAGGAATAAGTTTTGTAAAACCATCAGCCATTTTCATACAAACTGTTCCCAAAACTTCAAATACTATTCCTAATGCCAAATAAAACCAATGCATAAATATTTAATAAATAGTTGATAAATAAAAAAGATGAATGATAAGATGAAAATCTCTTATCATTCATCATAAAAAACAAATTAAATTTCCACTACCGGAGTTACTTTCGGAAAATGATATTCAAATTTCGGATAAACAGGTTTTTCCAGAATATGAGACAGGAAGTCCATATATTTTTCAGTAAATTTGAAATTAGTACTATCATAATAATCTTCAGGTAAACTGAAATTACCGATTGAACCCATATCTATTGAGCTTGTATTAAATTCATACAATCCCTGATAATTTACAAGATGATTCAATACCGGCATTTGTCCATAATGTTGTCTCATAATAAGGTCAGCAGCTTTATCAGCAAGAGTCTGAACAAGTCTCATATCATATTTTCGGCATTCGCCTGCCCTTGCATAGTATCCTGTGATTTGAGCTCTGGCTTCTATACCAAGATTTTTAGATATTTCCGAAGCAATTAAACCACTGATACCACCAAATCGTGGATGACCAAATTCATCCAATTCAGGACTTGCGCAAACAACATCCAGGGCACCTTTCTTTTCATCATACCATCTTACTCCTTCAGATACAGCAATAATAAGAGACTTTTTAGCTGAATTGGTGTATGTTTCTCTAACTTTTTCAAAGAAAGCAGCTTTTCTTTCTTTTGTCATTTCAACTTCAGGGACGAGAGCAATTTCAGCTCCACCGAAAGTTGCAGAGCCAGTCAGCCAGCCGGCATCTCTACCCATAATTTCCATAACCATTATTCTTGAATGAGATTCAACAGTAGTGCTCAATTTTATAGTAAGTTCCATAAGTGCTCTTGCAGCAGATTCGAAACCCGGACAAACAACTACTTCATTATCTTCCCCTTTGAAATGATGTAATGTTCTTGTTCTAAGATCATTGTCTATTGTTTTTGGGAATCCTATTACAGGAATGCCATGCATTTCGTACAATTTTTTTGCAGCACCATTTGTATCATCTCCACCAATAGTAACAAGAACATCTATTTTATATCTTTCTAAATTCTTAAGTATCTGTGGTACTCTGTCTTCAGGGTTCTTTCTTGTAGGGAAAGGATTAGTACGGCTTGACTTAAGAGCTGTTCCTCCATACCATTCATCATAAGGCTGAGCTGTAAGATCAACAATTTCTCCTTCTCCCAGAAGGCCTTTCCATCCTTTAAGAATGCCATATACATTATATCCAAGAATCGATGCTCTGGTCTTAATAGCATCAATAGATGCATTCAATGCAGATGTATCTCCACCACCAGTTAATATACCAAGTGTTTTTCCTTGAAATAGTTTTTTTTCTAATTTCATATCATTCTAATTATTTTGTTATACTAATTCACAAACTTACACAAATCTTTAGAAATTTCTCATAAAATAAATTTAAAAAAGTTTGGTACATTTATTGAACAGCTGAAAATCAACAATATTTTCAAACAATTATAAAAAAAATATTTATTAAATTTTGTAACCTTTTTAAAGTATAATCGTAAAAAATATGTTTTAAAAGAGAAGGTTTAAGAAAAACATACAAAAAAAATTGTCAATTAAAAAATTTTATTTATTTTTGTAAAAATTTTAAACAAAAGAAGCAATTTAAATTATAAGGAGGAAGCTTATAGACTGATTACTACTCTTTTTTAATTTAATTAAAAGGAGACAATAATATGAAAAACCAGGTTTTAAGCCAATTGCAGCAATTTAGCGACATTGAGCTTATTAATCAGTATTTAGATGGTAATCAGGGTGCTTTGGAAACTTTAATCACTCGCCACCAGAAAAAATTGTTATCCTATATTATCATGCTGGTAAAAGATAGAGAGCTAGCTGAAGATATTTTTCAGGATACATTTTATAAAGTTATCATCACATTAAAGTCCGGAAATTATAAAGAAGAAGGAAAATTTCTTTCTTGGATAATGAGAATTGCTCATAATCTTGTGATTGACTATTTTAGAAAAGATAAGAAAATACCTGTCATAGAAAATAATGAAGAATACGATATTTTCAATACCATTAGGATCTATGACGACTCTTATGAAGATAAAATAATTAAAGAACAGATAGATAATGATGTAAGAAAATTAATCGAATTTCTGCCCGAAGAACAAAAAGAAGTATTGATTATGCGTCACTATAAGGATTTAAGCTTCAAAGAAATTGCTGATATTACAAATGTAAGTATCAATACAGCTCTTGGAAGAATGCGCTATGCACTTATAAACATACGCAAAATCATCGAAGAAAAACAAATTGTTCTTACTGTATGATCACAAAAGAAAGTCTTTTATAACAGATTGTAATTCTCCGAAAATATTATTATTAGAAGCGATTATTTCTTTTCCGAAGAGATAATCGCTTTTTCCTTTAAAGTCAGATACAATTCCTCCTGCCTGTTCAACTAAAAATGCTCCTGCAGCCACATCCCAGGGATTTAAACCATATTCATAAAAGCCATCATATCTACCGCTTGCAACATATGCAAGATCAACTGCTGCAGATCCAGGTCTTCTGACCCCATGAGTATTTTTCATGAAATATTTAAACAATTCAAGATACTTATCCAGTCTTGAGTAATCATAATATGGGAATCCGGTCCCAAGCAAAGAATCTTTCAACGTTTTGTTGGCAGAAACCTTTATCAAAGATTTGTTAAGGTAAGCTTCTCCCCCACCCCACGAATAAAAGCACTCTCCGGAATTTATTTCATATACAACTCCAACTACAATTTTATCTTCCTGTTTTAATGCTATCGATATTGAAAAGCATGGCACAGAATGTATAAAATTTGTTGTCCCGTCTAAAGGGTCTATTATCCAATTAAATACATCACCCTCTTTTTCAACAGTATTTTCCTCAACAATAAAACCACTATCATTTATCAGACCGGACAATCCGTTAACAATTAATCTTTCAGAGTTTTTGTCAACATATGTGACA
>JAUZOY010000093.1 GCA_030706235.1 Bacteroidota bacterium
AAAGCGATTTTGCATGGATGGATATGAAGGACAATACAATTGATTTTGTAGTAGGACCTATTGAGAATTATGAAGATAAGTTATTTGGAGTTAAAACTGCTCATGAAGCATTTGTACTTGTTAAAGATAAAGAATGGACAAAAAAACTTACTAAATTTATATCATTGCTTCCCGAATTGCAGAAAGGATTGCCTGTTGACCAGAAATACAAAAGTGAAGTACCTGCATCAGGGAGTGATCTTGGGGTTTATGATGTTCTTTATTATGCAGGAGATTGTAATGCTGCAAGCAAAACAATTGCCATAAATCTTCCAAATGATGAAGAAGTTCAGCTTAAAAAAGGAGCTAGACGTATTCAGTTAAAAAATTCAATGCAGGCAAAATTTGACAAAATTATGATGCCTATTGCAAAACAACTTATAGCAAAAGATCAACTGAAATATGTTAAGTTTGATGCTTTTTTCAATAATACTATGTTTCATGAAGTAGCTCATGGACTGGGAATAAAAAACACACTTAATAAAAAAGGAACAGTAAGAGAAGCTCTTAAGAATGAATATTCAGCTATTGAAGAAGGTAAAGCTGATATTTTAGGACTTTATATGGTTTCAAAATTGCGTGAAATGGGACAGATAAAAGAAGGAGAATTGATGGATAATTATGTAACTTTCATTGCCGGTATTTTCCGTTCAGTAAGATTTGGTGCTGCAAGTGCACACGGAAAAGCCAATATGATACGTTTTAATTATTTTGAACAGAAGGGTGCATTTACCCGTGATCCTAAAGACGGAACATATAAAATCAATTTTGATAAAATGAAAGTCGCTATAAACGAACTATCTAAATTAATAATTGAACTGGAAGGTAATGGAGATTATGCAGGATCTGCTAAATTAACCAAAGATAGTGGAGTAATAAAGCCTCAACTTCAGAAAGATCTTGACAAACTAAAAAATGCTAATATTCCAATAGATATTATTTTTGAACAGGGACAATTGAACTTTTAGTTTTTAGTTTTAGCAATAATGTGAGTTTTATTCTTGTTAAATTGTTTATAAATTGTGATTTAATGCTTAATATTATATGCGAAAAATAAGTTCTTTATGCTTTGTAAGCATCTTATCGGTTATGTTGTTGTGGTGTAATGCTTTATCCGGACAGAAGAATAACATAATTGATAGTTTGCAGAATGTATTAAAAAAATCGAAGGAAGACACAAATAAAGTCAATACATTAAATTTATTGTGTAAGAAACTTGTTTCAACAGATCCTCAACTTGTAAATAAACAAGCAGAAATTGCCGTTCAACTGGCAAAACGTCTTGGATATAATAAAGGTTTGGGAAATGCATATAATAATCTTGGAAATTCATGTTATTTTTTAGGTGATTATGAAAAGTCTTTAACATATCATCAGGAAGCACTTAAAATTAGGGAAGAGCAAAGAGATAAAGTCGGAATAGCTGCTTCATATACAAATATAGGACTTGTATATGAACGTCAGGCAGATTATGGTAAAGCTATAAGTTTTCATTTGAAAGCTCTTAAAATTAATGAACTGATAGGTGATAAATTAGGCCTTGCCAAAAACTCCAACAATATTGGTATGGTATATGATAAGCAGCGTGACTTTAAAAATGCAATTAGCTATTACGAAAAAGCAAGAAAATTGTATGAAGAAACAGGAAATAAGGATGGCGTTGCAAAAGTATTGAATAATATTGGCCTGATTTATAATAATAAAAAAGATTATAAGAAAGCTCTTGAATATTATAATCAAAGCCTGAAAATTATGGAAGAACTTAATAATTCCAAAGGCATTTGTAAAGCTTACATGAATATTGGTGCAATATATGGAACTCAGAATAATTCTCAGGAAGCATATTCATATTTTCAAAAAGCTTTATCCATTGCCGAAGAGTCAGGTTATAAGAATGAAATGGTTGGTGCTTATTACAATATGGGTGTAATAAAAAACAATGCCAAAAATTTTAATGAGGCACTTAATTTTTACAAAAAGAGCCTGACAATTGCAATGGAAATAGGTGATAAGGATTATATTAAAAATAATTATAATTCCATTTCTGAAACTTATTCTGAGATGAATAATTTTAAGCTTGCATTTGAATATCATGTAAAATACTCAAATATTAAAGATAGCATTTTCAATGAAGAGAGCAGTAAAGCTATTGCAGAAATGCAGGGTAAGTATAATACAGAAAAGAAAGAAAGAGAAAATCAGCTACTTGTACAGAAGAATAAAACACAGGATCTGAAGCTGAAAAACAATAGAATAATAATCTATTCTTTTACAGGTGGATTTATTTTAGTACTTATTCTGTCAATTGTTATTTTTATAAACTACAGGCAGAAACAAAAGGCAAATAAATTGCTTGAACAGAAAAATATTGAAATAGAAAAAAATAATAAATTACTTGAAGTTAAGAATATAGAAATTGAAAAGAAAAATGATGAACTTGAGGTTAAAAATATAGAAATTGAAAAGAAGAATGAAGATATAACAAGTAGTATTCGTTATGCGAAGCAAATACAGCAAGCAATTTTGCCGCCTATAGAATATGTTAAAAATATTGTTCCTGATTCATTTATTCTGTATTTGCCTAAGGATATTGTAAGTGGGGATTTCTATTTCTTCGAACAAAAAGAAGATAAGATATTTTTTGCTGCTGTTGATTGTACTGGTCATGGTGTTCCCGGTGCATTTATGAGTATAGTGGGATATAGTACCGTTAATCAGGCTTTGAATGAACATAAAATATTAAAACCATCTGAAATTCTTAACTTTCTGAGTAAGGGTATAAATAAAACATTAAGAAAATCAGATGATGAATCATCTGTTAAAGATGGAATGGATCTTGCATTCTGTTCTCTGGACCGAAATAAAATGATGCTTGAATTTGCCGGAGCATATAATCCAATGTATCTTGTAAGAAGTGGAGAAGTTCAAGATTTCAAGGCTGATGTTTATCCTGTAGGTGTTGCATTTAATGAAGAATTTACAGGATTTACAAACCATGAGATTCCGGTACAGAAAGGCGATACTATATATGTATTTTCAGATGGTTACGTTGATCAGTTCGGGGGGCCAAAAAGAAAGAAATTCTTAAGCAAAAAATTAAGGGAGACTCTAATGCAATTAGATGGTATGCCTATGGATGAACAGAAAGAAATTTTGCATAAAACTCATCTTGATTGGAGAGGTGATGGTGAGCAAATTGATGATATATTAATTATAGGAGTCAGGGTATAGAGTTTAACTTGGTCGTAATATTTTTCAATAATCAAATAAAATAATAAATAAATGAGAGTTAATTTAAATTTTTTCATTCTTTGCTTTTTTTTAATTTTTAGTTTTAAATCATTCTCACAGCATGATGCAAAGTCAAAACCTATTCTTGATGCAGTTACAGTTCAGATGAAATCATTTTCTTCATATAAAGCTGATTTTGTTTATACACTGGAGAATAAGGAGCAGAAGGTTTCAGAAAATAAAGCTGGTACCCTGATTGTTAAAGGAACAAAATACAAAGCTGATTTTGCGGGTCAGGTAGTATACTGCAATGGCAAAAATTTATATATTTATATAAAAGATGCCAATGAAGTGCAGATAAAAGATATGCAAACAGATGCAGATGCAATAACTCCTACCACAATTTTTACACTTTGGCAAAAAGGATTTAAATCAAAATTTATTAAAGAGGAATTATATAATGGTATAACATGCGATTTTATTGATCTTGTTCCTCTAAAGGGAAAATCTTATTATAAAGTAAGATTAATTATTGATAAGAATAAAAAACAGGTTTCAAGTATCACAATATATGAAAAGAAAGGAAGTGCATTTACCTACAGAATTAGTAAATTTGTTCCCAATGTGCCCGTAAATGACACAGTATTTACATTTAAAAAATCAGATCATCCCAAAGTTGAAGAGGTTGATATGAGATAAAAAAAAAGGTTGAATTCAAAATTCAACCTTTTTTTTTACTGTGATTAGAGAAATTAGCATCCTAATGTTGCAACCATAACAGCTTTTATTGTATGCATTCTGTTTTCTGCTTCATCGAAAACTATTGAAGCTTCTGATTCAAAAACTTCTTCAGTTACTTCCATACCATCAAGTTTATATTTCTGATAAATCTGTTCACCTATTTTTGTTTCTCTGTTGTGGAATGCAGGCAGACAATGTAAGAATTTTACTTTTGGATTACCTGTTAATTCAACAACTTCTTTGTTTACCTGATAGGGTTTCAGTAATTTGATTCTTTCTTCCCATACTGAATCAGGTTCACCCATAGAAACCCAAACATCTGTATAAAGGAAGTCAACACCTTTTACTGCTTTTTTAACATCATCGGTTATTGTTATTTTAGCACCTGTTTTTTTTGCAATTTCCTGACATTGTTTTACAAGTTTTTCATCCGGTTGGCATGCTTTTGGGGCTGCAGCTCTGAAATCCATACCCATTTTAGCAGCACCTACCAATAATGAATTACCCATATTATTTCTTGCATCTCCCAAATAACAGAAAGAAATTTGGTTTAAAGGTTTATCTGAATGCTCAATCATTGTCATAAGGTCTGCAAGTATCTGAGTAGGATGGAATTCAGTTGTTAAACCATTCCAAACAGGAACGCCGGCATATTTTGCCAATTCTTCAACTATATCCTGACCGTAACCTCTGTATTCGATACCATCATATATTCTGCCAAGAACTCTTGCTGTATCTTTCATTGATTCTTTCTGACCAATCTGAGAACCTGAAGGTCCGAGATATGTTACATGTGCACCTTGGTCAAGAGCAGCAACTTCAAAAGAACATCTTGTTCTTGTAGAAGCTTTTTCGAATATTAATGCAATATTCTTTCCTTTAAGTCTGGGTTGTTCTGTACCTGCATATTTTGCTTTTTTCAATTCAAAAGCAAGATCAAGCAAGAATTTAATTTCAGCAGGAGTGAAATCAAGTAGCTTTAAAAAATGTCTGTTTCTTAAATTTACTGCCATAATTAATTATTTATGAATTAATATATAAAATTGATTTTATTATTTAATGATTTTTGTTCCGCATTTAGAGTTAGAGAGTTGAGCTGCTTCAGTGATAGTGGTTTCGCTTCCGCCATGGATGACAAAATTGATTCCGGCTCTGACTTTTGGAGCCATACTTCCTTCAGTGAATTGTCCATTTTTCATATATTCCTGAGCTTGATCCACTGAAATACTATCCAGTTTTATTTCATCGGGTTTATTAAAGTTAAGACAAACTTTAGGAACATCTGTAAGAATATAAAATTCATCAGCTTTGATTTGAACTGCCAGTTGTGATGATGCCAGATCTTTGTCAATAACAGCATCAATACCAATGAGTTTGTTATTATCATTATAATATGCAGGAATTCCACCTCCTCCAACTGTTATCACAATATTTCCTTCTCTTGCTAATTTTTCTACAATTTCCCAATTGTTTATTTCAACCGGAGTAGGAGAGGGAACGACTCTTCTATAACCTCTTCCTCTTGGATCGATGCGGAATATCCATTTATTTTCTGAACTTAATTTTTCTGATTCTTCTTTTGTATAAAATGGACCGACAGGCTTGGTAGGATTCTTAAATGCAGGGTCATTTTTATCAACATATACCTGTGTAATTATTGTAATAATATTTTTCTTAATATTATTTTTAACAAGGACATTTCTCATTTGCTGTTCAATCATATATCCTATTGCACCCTGAGTCTCTGCTACACAAAAATCGATAGGCATTGGCGGTATTCCAAAAATACGACTACCAGCTTCATGCTGCAGAAGTACATTTCCTACCTGGGGGCCATTCCCATGACCAATAACTATATCGTAATCATTTTTAATAAGATTAAGCAAATATGAACATGTATCATAAACATTTTGCTCCTGTTCGTCGATAGTACCAACCTGATCTCCTCTTAGTAGTGCATTCCCTCCTAAGGCTATAACTGCTAACTTTTTCATTTATTGATGCTTGATTTACATATTACTAAAAACAAAATAGCTGTTCTAAAGACCGTTCAGAACAGCTACAATAATATTTTACGAAAAAAACTAGTAAATTTTTTCTTTGATTCTTGCTTTCTTCCCTTTTAAACCTCTTAAATAGAAAATACGTGCTCTTCTGACAACACCTCTTTTATTTACTTCAATTTTTTCAACAAAAGGTGAATATAGAGGGAATATCCTTTCAACACCTACTCCATTAGAAATTTTTCTTACAGTGAAAGTTTCTTTAACTCCTGAACCTGATCTCTGTAGAACAACTCCCTGATATTGCTGGATTCTTTCTTTGTTACCTTCAATAATTTTATAATGAACGGTTATAGTATCTCCTGATTTAAATAAGGGCATTTCCTTTGCCGTATTAACGGCTTGCTCAACAAAATTTATTAAATCCATCTTTTTTACTTATATTATAATCTTTTAAAACGGAGTGCAAAATTACAACTTTTTTTATAATACAATTAAAAATAATAAATATTTTTATAATGCTTATTCCCTTTGTATTTTATTCGGTAAAAATTCCGTTAATATTTTAATGTTTTTTTTATTAATGATTCGTGTAATAGCCTGAATATTAATAGCTAAAATCATGGCCTGATTTAATTAAGGAAAAATTTAAAAATAATAAGATATGATATAAAAAAAAATAATTTTGAAAAACACATGTTTGAATAATATTAACCTTGAATTAAATTATTAAATAAAATTGACAGTTATTGGTATAACGATAATTGCAAAAAATCTGTCATTGGTTAAATATTAAAAGAAAGACAAACATATAAGAAGAAAATAAACGATTGAAAATAATCATGTATGAGTATTGAGATTCCTTTAAATATATCAATTCTATATGTCGAGGATATAAAAGCGATTCGTGAGGTTGTGGGTAATATTCTTAAGCAAAAAAATCAGAATATTTATCTTGCTCAGGATGGGTATGAGGGATTGGATATATACAAAAAATTTATACCGGAAATTGTCATTACTGATATTCAAATGCCAGGAATGGATGGTATTAGTATGACAAAAGAAATTAAAAAAATTAATCCTGATGTACAGATAATATTTTGTACTGCATTTATTGAGAGTAAATATTTTATTGAAGCAATTGAATCGGGAATAAATTTTTACCTTTTAAAGCCGGTAGACAATAAAAAATTATTTGCTGCAATAGATAAATGCGTTGATATACTTAAAATGCGCAAGCAAAAACAAAGATTTGAAGAAGAAATACTTGAAATTGTAAAAGAAAAAACCACAGAACTGACTTTTACCACTCAAAACCTATTAAAAGAAATTCAACAAAGGGAAATGGCTGAAAAAGCTCTTCAGAAAAATAATGAGGAGCTTGAATTAAGAGTAAAGAAAAGAACATCTCAATTAGAAATGATTAATAGAAAATTGCAAAATGAGATAAAGGAACGAAAAAAGGCAGAGAAGCAGATCTTTAAAGTTATGGAAAAAGAAAAAGAGCTAAACTTACTAAAGAGTCAGTTCATTTCTACAGTTTCACATGAATTCAGAACTCCACTTGCCGGAATCAATATTAATGCTCAATTGCTGCAACGATATATAGAAAAGCCAATAGATGATAATAAAATTAAATGTTTCAACAGAATATATGATGCAATAGATCATCTTACCTTATTGCTTGATGATGTTTCACTTATTAATAAAGAACAAAATGGTAAACTTATATATGCTCCTGTTAAAGTTAATTTTGAGAATCTATGTAATAACATAATTGAAGAAATTCTGATTAACAATGACAATACTACAATTCATAAAAATTTTGATTATATTTATGATGAAATATTAATTGATGTGAAATTGATGAGATATATTCTTGTTAATTTACTTTCAAATTCTATAAAATATTCAACTGAAAATCCGCAGATAGCATTTAAATCATTTAAGAATCAATCTAATGATAAAATTTGTATTTCGATACAGGATAATGGTATTGGGATACCAGAAGAAGATTTGCAAAAGATTTATGAACCGTTTCATCGAGGTACAAATGTAAATAATATAAGCGGGACAGGTCTTGGAATGTCAATAGTTAAAAGGTGTATAGATATATGTAAAGGTGAAATATTCATAAAAAGTAAGGTAAATCATGGAACTATTGTTATTATTTCAATACCTTATTCAAGAGTATAGTCTAATATAATCTGCATTTTTTTATATATCTTTACAAAATTTTGTTTGAAAAAATAATTTTTTAAATTTTATTGATCATGGGCAAAAGAAAAATATTGCTTATTGAGGATGACTGGCGTCTCAGAGAAGCTACGGCTGAATTTCTTACTGATGATGGTTATGACGTTTTAACTGCAGATAATGGTTCTGCCGGTGTTCAGATAGCTTTGGAATCACTGCCTGATCTGATACTTTGTGATATATCTATTCCGGTATTTGATGGTTATGAAGTTTTTAATATTCTTCAAAATAATCCTGTTACATCCTATATTCCTTTCATTTTCTTAACTGCAAAAGCTGAAAAAGAAGATATCAGAGCAGGAATGCAGATGGGGGCTGATGATTATATTACAAAACCGTTTGATTATGCTGAACTTATAGCATCTATATCAACAAGATTGAGAAAGTACGAAAACCTGATAAGAAAAAGTGAAGAAAAATTTTATGCTCTTATTGATAATTATCTTATAGGCGTTTTTATTTATAGACCGGACCGATTTGATTTTGTCAACCAGAAGCTTGCAAAGATATTGGGCTATACTATTGAGGAATTAAATGAAATGAGTTTTGAAGATATTATAGTTGAAGAAGATAAAGAGTTGGTCTTAGACAAAATCAGAAAATGTTTTAAAAGTATTCTTAATAATATTCTTATTAGTTTTTCTGTATATAGGAAGAATAAAACCCAAATAGATATAGAATTATCGGGAACACTTACAAATATTAAAGGTAGATATTGTATTATAGGTAATATTCAGGAAATAACTGAAAAAACTTCCGTCAATGAAGGTAATGAAAATAAACTACCTTCACCAAGTGCATATATTAAAATTTCCAAAAGAGAAAAAGAAGTGCTTGTTTATATTTGTCAGGGTTTAACTAATAATGAAATAGGAGAAAAATTGTTTATTAGTCAGAGAACTGTGGAAGGGCATAAAGCGAACCTGCTTTCTAAAACAGGTTCTAAGAATACTCCTGCACTTATAATGTATGCAATAAAAAATAGATTGGTTGAATTATAAATTTACTTGTTTTTATTTCTAAAATTTTTTTAATTAATAATGGCTGAACAATATACTGAAGAAAGTATAAAGACACTAGATTGGTATGAACATATTCGTCGTCGTCCGGGTATGTATATCGGAAAACTTGGTGATGGTTCATCACAGGATGATGGAATTTATGTACTTATAAAAGAAATTATCGATAATTCGGTTGACGAATTTATTATGGGCTACGGAAAAACAATAGAACTTACAATTAATGAAAAGAAAGTAACAGTTAGGGATTATGGAAGAGGTATTCCTCTTGGAAGTGTAATAGATTGCGTAGGTTCAATAAATACCGGAGCAAAATATGATTCTGAAGTTTTTAAGAAAACTGTAGGGTTGAATGGGGTAGGATCAAAAGCTGTTAATGCTCTTTCCAGTTATTTTAAAGTTCGTGCCGTAAGGGACGGGAAAGAAAAAATAGCTGAATTTATGCAAGGTAAATTAACAAATGATATTCCTGTACAGGAATCTAAATCCAGAAACGGAACTATAATAAGTTTTGTTCCGGATGAGGAAATATTCGGCGATTATCATTTTATATCAGAGTATATTGATAAATTGCTTTGGAATTATGTCTTTCTGAATACAGGAATGACAATAATACTAAACGGACAGAAATATTTTTCTCCAAATGGTCTTCTTGATCTTGTTAGCAGGAATTTGGATTCAGATATTCTTTATCCTATTATACATATTAAAGAAGCTGATCTTGAATTTGCTCTGACTCATTGCAATCAGCAATATGTTGAAGAATATTATTCATTTGTAAATGGTCAGCATACTACACAGGGTGGTACACATCTAAATGCATTTAAAGAAGCTGTTTGTAAAACAATCAGGGAATTTTATAAAAAAGACTTTGATGCAAGTGATATTAAATTATCAATAATCGGTGCAGTAAGTATTAAAATACAGGAACCTGTATTTGAATCTCAGACAAAAACAAAACTCGGCTCAACATCAATTGAACCCAATGGGTTGTCAATAAAAACATTTGTTTCTGATATAGTGGGCCGTCGTCTGGATAATTATCTTCATAAAAATCCTGAGACAGCAGATGCATTACTAAAGAAAATATTACAATCTGAGAAAGATCGTAAGGATTTTGCTGACATTAAAAAGTTATCACGTGAAAGTTCAAAGAAAACCAGTCTGAATAATAGAAAACTTAGAGATTGCCGGGTACATTACAATTCTACACATGAATCAAGACTTGAATCAACACTTTTTATAACTGAGGGCGATTCTGCAAGCGGTTCAATAACAAAGTCTCGTGATGTAACTACACAGGCAGTATTCAGCCTTAGAGGAAAACCGCTTAACAGTTTGGGAAAGTCAAAGAAATTTGTATATGAAAATGAAGAATTCAAACTACTGCAAAGTGCTCTTGATATTGAGGACGGATTGGATAATCTTAGATATAATAATATAGTTATTGCTACTGATGCTGATGTTGATGGCATGCATATTCGTTTATTGCTTTTGACATTTTTCCTTCAGTTTTTTGCAGAAGTTGTCAGAAAAGGACATTTATATATTCTTCAGACCCCATTGTTCAGGGTCCGAAAAAAAAACAAAAATATAAA
>JAUZOY010000094.1 GCA_030706235.1 Bacteroidota bacterium
AATATTGGTTTCATTTGTCTTTTTAGCAGCCGTTGTATCAGCCTTCGGATCCGGCTTTCGACCATTATCCGAATAATAATTAAGAATTGTTTTGGATCTATATAATCAAGCAGTCATTTCATCTTATAATTTCATGACTCATCTTCAATATAAATTATCTGATTCTAGCAATCAATTAAACAACTTCAAAGTAAACGATTTTCCCGACTCTACTTTAAAAGAATTTTCTTTGGTATAAATTGTCTGAGTAGCAGATTTTGCCCGGAATATCACTCTGTAATTTCCGGGAAGTAGATAAACTGTTTCCTGAGTAGAATTTTCTCTCAGATTATAAACCCATTTCAATTTATTTTCTTCTTCAAGATATATGCTACCATATCCGACTACTGAAGTAAATATATTTACAAGTCCGGGCTGAGGAATTTCAACGGTGGTTGTATAACTCTGTTTTATACTAACATCTTCTACCTTCATTCGTGGTAATGATAAAAATTCAAGATCATATTTTCCAACAATATACTTTTCAGTTGTATTTGTATTCTGCACATTTAATGTTGACATTTTCTTTGATTTTCTGACAATACATGGCAGTGACTGATTTGTATTTCCGGTCATCTTCAAAAGCAAATAACCTTGTGGTGCATCTACCGCAATAATATTATGTCTTCCCGGATTAAGTTTAATACTATCAAGTGTTACCTGTGGAATTGTATGCACAAACATTTTGTAGGTAGGCTCCGGATCTAACTGTATTGTATCAGGCAGGCCTCTTGTATTTAGTGTATGCATATAATTATATTTAATCTGTTCATTATCCTTATCATAGAAAGTCATATTTACATTTGTCTCTGTTGGCTTTCCGTTTATATCCAGAAGATTCACCTGTGCAGTTGTATTATTAATTGCCTGGGATACAACAACCCTGAGGACATCTTTAAATCCTTTTTCAGTCGAAGCATCAAAATATGTTCCTACACAATCAAAAAAATTCTTGAAATTGTTTCCAATCCCTATTACGAAAGGTTTTAAAAATATGCCTTTTTTCTGTAATGATTGAGATACTTCACATGGATCCCCCTTACATTCTTCTATCCCATCTGTTATCAATATTATCAGATTCCTGCAATTACTGCATGACGGGAAATCATTTGCAGCTTCTTCAAGTGAATGCGCAATTGGAGTTGTCCCTTTGGGAACAATTGTTTTTAGTTTTGCTTTTATCCTGGATGCATTATTTTTCATAAATGGTATTTCAAGCTTTGTATCATTACAGTCCTGAGGTGGAAATACTTTCTGATGTCCGTATACCCTTAACCCAATCTCAACATTATCCAGAGAATTTATACTATCCAATAAATCAAATAAAAGATTTTTAGCAATATCTATCTTCTTCCCACTTTGCCATTCCCCTGTCATACTATATGATGCATCAAAAATGAACAATATTCTTGTCACCTGACTTGAACTTTTTCCTTTTTTCTGATTCTGTGCATAAATACTAATATTCAGCATTGATATTATGAATATTACGATTATAATTCTTATAAATTTCATTTATATTTAAATTTATTTATTTGCTGTATTGATGCACTTTTAAAATGAGTACAAACCTACGGAATTATTTTTAAACGAATTTTAAGAATGTTGTATGAACTTATGGTAGTCCCTTAATTAAAAGAAAAGACCTCAAAGGGTTCTAAATCCTTTGAGGTCTTTTCTATAACAGATTATAATCTATTCTTCATCTTTATGTGATGCTTCGTATTCTTTCAGAAGTTTCTGCTGAATATCAGCAGGTACTTTTGCATAATCAAAGAACCTTAATGAATGTGATGCCCTACCATTTGTCAATGAACTAAGAGTGGTTGAATATTTATCCAGTTCTGCTAATGGTATTTTTGCTTTTACCTTCTGATATGTTCCTTCACCGCTGATACCTTCAATCATTGCTCTTCTTGATTGTAAGTCAGTCATTACATCACCCATTTTATCTTCAGGAGCTATTACTTCAAGATCGTATATCGGTTCCAGAATCTTAGGGTCTGCATTCTTGAAGGCTTCTTTAAAAGAATACATACCTGCAATTTTAAATGAAATTTCGTTTGAATCTACAGGGTGCATTTTTCCATCATAAACACTTACAACAATATCTCTTGCATAGCAACCTGTCAAAGGTCCCACTTCCATTTTTTCCATTATACCTTTAAGAATTGCAGGTAAAAACCTCTGATCAATTGCTCCCCCTACTATACAGTTATTAAATACCAATTTTCCTCCCCAAGGCATTATCTTTTCTTCCTTATTCCTGATTGGAAATTCAGTCTGATCAGGCATACCTTCATAATATGGTTCAATCATAATATGAACTTCTCCAAATTGCCCTGCTCCACCTGACTGTTTCTTATGTCTGTACATTGCTTTTGCAGATCTCTGAATTGTTTCTCTGTATGGAATTTTTGGAGTAATGAATTCTGTTGGAATCTTGAAAATATTTTCTATTCTCCATTTTACCACATTCAAATGTAATTCTCCTTGTCCCTGAAGTATTATCTGTTTCAATTCTTTTGAGTATTCTACCAGTAAGGTAGGATCTTCTTTTTTTATCTGACTTAAAACTTCAGAAAGCTTTTCATCATCTGCATTGTTCTTTGCTGATATAGCTATTCTGAATTTTGGATCAAGGAATACTATCGGTTCTAATTTGAAATCAGCTCCTTTACCATTCAGAGTATGATTTGTCTGACAATCTTTAAGTTTTATTGTTGCTCCGAAATCTCCGGCAACAAGTTTTTCAACTTTTACCCTATTCTTTCCTGACATTACAAAAAGCTGGGTCATCCTTTCTTTACTGCTATTGTTAGCATTTATAACATCCATACTTTCTGTTACTTCACCTGAATATACTTTAAAAAATGATATCTCACCAAGATGCTGTTCTATTGTTGTTTTAAATACCAGCATTGATACAGGGCCTGATGATTTACATGGAATTTCATTGCCTTCAGTTGTTTTAACCGGTTCAACTTCATCCGGTCCGGGAACTATACTCTTTATTATTTCAAGCAGTTTTCTGGGACCTATATTATGTTTTGTAGATGCACAATAAACAGGGAACATGCTTCTGCTAGCTAAACCAAGCTTTACTCCTTTAATTATATCTTCCTCGGGAAGTGACCCTTCTTCAAAGAATTTTTCCATTAATGATTCTTCATTTTCTGCTGCATTTTCAACAAGTATATTGTGATATTCTGTTGCTTTTTCTTTTTCTGATTCAGGAATATCCACTACTTCAGGTTTCCCTCCTGTAGCAGGATATTTCAGCATTTTCATTAACATTACATCTATTACTGAATTGAACCCTGCTCCTGTTGATACAGGATATTGTACTACTGTAATTTTTTCTCCAAAAAGATGTTTTGCTTCCCTTATTGTTTCATCAAAGTTTGCCTTTTCATGATCAAGCTGATTTACTAGAAATATCAGTGGCTTGTTATATCTTGATGCTAACCTCCAGTTAATTTCTGTCCCTACTTCTACCCCATTCTGTGCATTCATCACCATTATTGCCGTTTCAACAACCTTAAATGAGGCAACTACTTCTCCATTAAAATCATCAATCCCCGGAGTATCTATAATATTTATCTTTATTCCGTCAAATTCACTATGCATAACAGTGGAAAATACAGAACTCTGTCTTTCTAGTTCTATATCCCTGAAATCTGAGATTGTATTTTTATCTTCAACCGTACCTCTTCTGTTTATCTGTCCGCTTTCAAAAGCTATACATTCAGCAAGTGTCGTCTTCCCGCTTTTTGCACCTCCAATAAGTGCAATATTTTTTATTTCATTTGTTTGATATATTTTCATCTGTTTAAATTTATGTAAGTATTTGTAATTCAGTCAATGTTTCAATAAACTATTAGCCCCGCACATATATGATATTCCTTCAGGCTGTAAGCAATTTCGTGTTTCATTAAACCATATCTATTTGTCTATCAATATTAAACATAAAAATTTAATATAATATTTTAAGTTATGATTATTCATAATAACAAAATTGCGGCTAATGTACATATTTTTTTTTATAAACAATGCGCTATTTTTTTAAAGTTTAATGCCTACATGAAATATTCCCCGCAATTTATTTATTATGGCTCCCCTGAGATAAAGCTTTTGTCGGTAAAGATAATGCAATTTATTATCCTTTTTCATTTTCAAATTATCTCATTAGCACATTGAACTATTATTTGTATTTTTGCAGATTATTATAAAAATAAGTAATTATTGATATCTATAATCTATGAATGAAATACCTGAACAGAATAATAAGCTCCAGGCTATAAGCATTATTGTATTTCTGCATCGTCATATCAAACCTCTTCTGATTGTTGCTTCCATTGCAATTGTTTTATCAGTGGTATTCTCTTCTGAGTTTTTTATTAAGCCTAAATACAAATCCAGTGTTATCATATTCCCAACTTCCACTAATTCTATTTCCAAGGCTCTTTTGTCTGAAAATCCCGGTGCTAAACAGGACATCATGGAACTTGGTGATGAAGAAAGAGCTGATCAATTACTACAAATACTCAGTTCTGATGGTATCAAAAACAGAATTATCAAAAAATACAACCTGATTAAACACTATGGAATTAATCCGGATTCTAAATATGTAAGAACTAAACTTAGCAAAAAATTTGATGATAACATTAAATTTCATCGTACTGAATTCATGTCTATTGAAGTTGATGTTATGGATACTGATCCTCAAATGGCTGCTGATATCGCTAACGATATTGCTGCTCTTATGGATACTATTAACAGTAAAATGCAACAGGAACGTGCGAAACAAGCCCTGAAAATTGTCGAAAATGAATACAATAACTTCAGAAATACAATTAAAACCATGGAAGACTCTCTTACAAAAATTATGCAACTTGGAGTCTTCGACTATGAAACCCAGTCTTCTGTTCTGAACGAACAACTTGCTATAGCTCTTTCCAAAAACAACAAAGCCGGTGTTAAAGCTCTTGAAGAAAAACTTAAAACCCTTGCCGATTATGGAAGTGCCTATATTTCTTTACGTGATAATCTGCTTAACTTCAAAAAACAATACACTTTCATTAAATCAAAGTATGATGAAACTAAGGTTGATGCTGAAAGAGTTCTCCCTTGTAAATTTATTGTTAACAATGCTTATAAAGCAGAAAAGAAATCATATCCTGTCAGGTGGCTGATTGTTCTTATATCTACAATTTCTGCTGAAGCACTTGCTGTTCTTTTATTACTGTTTAAAGATAAATTCAAAAGCATAAACTTTAGTCTTAATTCATAAATCAAACTTTATAAAGTTATTGTTTTATGAACCTTACCAACTCTTTCAATTCTAAACTCAAATGGTTTTATATTATTAGCATTGCCTTTATTGGACTTAATGCAGTTTTGATAGCCTTTGATTTTTATTGGCTTAATTTACTGCCTGCAATTGCTCTTATAATATATCTCGCATTGTTTTCAACTACTGAACTTCTGCTATTCGTCGTTTTCTGCACACCTCTTGCCATAACTCTCAAAGATTATGATATCGACATCGGTCTTTCTCTGCCTACCGAACCTATTCTTTTCGGCTTAACTCTTATTTTCCTTTTCAAAATAATTTACGATAACTCTTTTAATCTCCGTATATTCAAACATCCGGTATCTATCTCAATTTATTTTTATCTTGCCTGGATGCTTGTCACTTCTCTTACAAGTACACTGCCTGTTGTATCAATCAAATTTCTTATTTCCAAACTTTGGTTTATTATTCCTTTCTATTTCATTGCAAACGAAATTTTTATAAATAACAAAAAGAATATTAAAATATACACCTGGCTCTACATGATTTCCTTAATGATTGTCATTATCTATACTATTTCACGCCATGCCGGGTTCAATTTCGCTCAGAAACAAGCACATTGGGTCATGGATCCTTTCTATAACGATCATACCGCATACGGCGTTGTCCTTGCAATGTTTGTTCCTATTCTCACAGGCTTTTCTTTTTCTTCAACTACGTCACGTAATATTAAAATTATCTCTTTAATATTTTTAATAATCTATCTTTTTGCAACCGTACTCTCTTATACAAGAGCGGCATGGCTTAGTATTGCTGTAGCACTTATTGTATATCTTATCCTCCTTTTTAAAATCAAACTAAGAACTATACTTATTTCTTTCGGCTCATTCCTTGCACTATTCTTAATGTTCCACAATGAAATAAGCATCATTATGGGCAGAAATAAACAGGATTCTGCAACTAACTATTTCAAACATCTGAAATCAATGTACAATGTCTCTACTGATGCATCAAATAAAGAAAGACTTAACAGATGGGACTGTGCAATTAAAATGTTTTGTGAAAAACCGGTTTTTGGATGGGGACCGGGAACATATCAGTTTAAATACGCTCCCTTTCAGGAAAAAAAATATGAGACAATTATCAGTACCAATGCCGGCAATCGCGGAAATGCTCATAGTGAATACCTTGGCCCTCTATCTGAATCAGGATTGTTGGGTACGCTTTCATTCCTGGCAATAATATTCTCCGTAATTTATACTTCTGTAAAAACGTATAAAAATTCAAATAATAAAGAATATAAATTCCTTACTCTTATCTTTTTGCTTAGTTTAATAACCTACTTTGTTCACGGATTTTTAAATAACTTCCTCGACACTGACAAAGCCTCCGCTCCTTTCTGGGGTTTCATCGCTGCTATTGTCGCCATCGACATAGCCGATAAAAAAGAAAGGAACCTCCTCTAAATCCACAATTCACCATTAACCATTAACCATTTTCTTTGCGTTCTCTGCGATCAACTTTGCGCACTTAGCGTGAAACACTTCCACAATTCACCATTTACCATTTACCATTAATTTATCTAGTATTTTACTTTCTCTGCCAGTTCACCTGTTTCATCAAATATACTCCACGTACCGTCAAGTTCTCCCTTTTTATACTTCCCTTCAGTCCTCAGCATACCTGTTTCATCGAAATATTTCCATGATCCTTCCTCAAGGCCTTCTTTAAAATTACCTTCTGATTTCTTTGTTTCATTATCAAACCAGAATGTCCATTTACCATCTTCTTTGTCTTTTTTATAATTTCCTGATGATTGCTTAACTATATTCGGCCACCAGCTTTCCCATAAACCTTCTCTTAAACCGGCAATATAAACACCTTCCATTTGCTTAAGGCCTTTCATATATCTCCAGGTCCATTTTCCATCTCTCTTACCTGATTTATATTGACCGGAAAACAAAGTATCTCCGTTATCATAAAATGCAACATATGTTCCAACCCTGACTGTATCATTTATCGTATAATATCTTTCCTTTAATACTTTAGTGCTGTCATCTCTTTTCTCAATCATTTTTGCATGTCGCATGATTGTATCCTGCACTTCCTGTGCTCTGCCTGACACAACACAGAAAACTAATATTAAAATACTTATTAAATTCTTTTTCAACATATAATTGCGTCTTTTTAACTTCACAAACTTACGAAAATTTATTAATTCACTTAGAAACTATTTTAATTTTTTTTATAAATTTCGATATTGTTTTGATTTTATTTTTAAAAACTATTTGATGTATGCTATATCTGAGCTTATAGTTTGATAAATAAGCTTTTACACCCCTCTCCTTTGGGAGAGGGGTTGGGGGTGAGGGCTTAATTTTCAGCTGCATATAATTTTTTTTTATAATTCAAAACAGTTTCTTCATCTCTCACTGTTCCTCTGTGCAAGTGATTTCCACATCTAGCACATTCATCATTTCTTTGCGTCCTCTGCGATTAACCTTTGCGCCCTTTGCGTGAAAATCATTGCCATCTACACCGACGCATCTTCAGCAATAGATAGACGTAACAACACTCATTATCAAGTTTAAATTATTATTTAAAACTTAAATGTTCCGAACAATTCAAATGTTTTAATAACATTATTTTCACGTATTAAACCATTTATTAAAAATAAAACTTCAAATATTGATGTATATTATGATCTGAAATTTCTAATTCCTGCATATCACTACTTTCTTCACTATTTCCTCTTCATTTAATCTCAATTTACAAAAATATATACCCTGAGGATATGAACTGATATTAAACGAGAACCGTGCAGTACCTTTCATTTCTGATGAATATAAAATTTGTCCTGTAAGATTCATAAATTCAAACTTTACTGCCTGATCAGGATTCAAATTATTAAATAAAATAGTTACTTCATCATTCGAAGGATTTGGAAACAGTGTTACTTTAGAAGTCTCTGTAAAATGTTTTTCAACCTGAACATATGTACAAGGTACTATTCCATGAAAGTATCCAAGTCCTCCGGCATAATTTCCTATAATCATATCCTTATAACCATCATTATCCAGATCAGCAACCGCTACTCCGGTTTTTGCTCCTTCCCTGAAAGATGATATTTGTGACTCAACCTGTGTAAAACTCCCTGTCAGGTTATTGTCTATATTCTTAAAGTAAAAATTATGTCCGCTCTCAGAACCGACAAAGAGTCTGTATTTACCTTTATCATCAAAAAGCATCGGAATACTATAACCAAAATTTGATGTCAGAGGATCAGTAACATTAATACTTCCCAGAGAATTTGTAACTAATGTAAAAACAGGATTAGCTTTAGTTCCGGTATTTCTGTAATAATAAATAGTACCTTTTTTACAACCAACTAAAAGATCCGGCAAACCATCCCTGTCCAGATCAATAATCTGTGGTGTACTATAGCTGCCTGCATTAATATTCTGATATTTACTATTAATTAAAACATAAGAAGGCGGATTTCCTTTTCCCGCAATATTTTCGAAATATAAAAGGTTCCCATTACTGTTACCAATCAGCATATCAATATCACCGTCTCCATCCAAATCAGCAAAAGCCGGATATATGGAATTCAAACTCTGTGCAGAAAGACCTGCAAAATCAGTAGTTACAAGAGAAAATTCAGGCGATGTCTTCGTACCGGTATTTCTGAAGTATGCAATTTTTGAAATATATTTTGAAGACAAAATACCATAGTTATATACTGAAGACTGATAATAACCATAATTACCGACAAAGAGATCTTCCAGGCCATCACCATCAATATCAAAAAGAACCGGATATGCTCCTTCTCCTGCATCAATCATTTCTGACTGAAGAAAATTATTTGTTTTATACCTGAATACCGGACTTGCATCCGTTCCTTCATTCTTATAAAAAAGCACTGACCTGAAATTGTCCGAAACATTAATGTCATTAGGAGAAACCAGCAGATCTTTCTTACCATCATTATCCACATCAATACTAAAAGCAGCAGGATGAGCAAAAATATTAACCGGCATATCATATTTTGGGAAAGCAGTATCTATTATTGTCATATTTGCATTATCCTTTGTGCCACCATTTATTAAGGATATCAAACCTGGAAAACCTGTATCACCTAAAATGAGATCTTTTATTCCATCTCCATTAAGATCTGTAACAAGCATTGCCAGTCCGGTATGGTTCATCTGATTATCTGATTCAATAGATTTATATGGAGGACATTGTGCATTAAGAGTTATCTGATTGTTGGTTGCCCCTTCGGCAAATCCTCCCCAGCATCTTGTTTCAAGTTCAAAGTCAAGACTATCACTGTTGTGGTATTTCTCCTGAGATAATTTCTTATGATAATTTACATATGTTCCCAAAACAGCATTGCATAGTATATCCAGATCTCCGTCTCCGTCAATATCAGCCAGACCGGGAACATCATTTGTATTTACATAAAGATTTTCATAATCAGGATGATAATTTGAAAGTAATAATGGCGTGACAAGAGTAAATTTTAAACCATTTTGAGAATCTGATTCATTTCGGTATACAGCAATACCTCCCGTAGCTGATGTGAATATATCTTCTTTACCATCATTATTGTAATCTATAAGTTGTACCCAATCCTGCATTTTAGGAAAAGCTGATTGATATTGAGGCGCATATTCATAAACAGGATTATTCACAGAACCTTTATTCAGAAAAGTACTTAGTTTATTTCCGCTTTTATCAAAAACAACAAGATCTTTTTTACCATCAAAATTTAGATCTATCGCTGAAAACTGACAAAAGTTCATTCCTCCTGCCCATGCATTCCTGTATACATTACCCAGACTATCTTTAACATTTACGTTAAAATCTCTCTCAAAACAATAATCAGAAACCGTCTGGGAATATGAATGAAAAACTGATAGAATAAATATCAGTACAATTAAACTATATTTCAATTGGTTTTTATATTTATTTTTTTTGCAAATTTATAAAGATTAAATTCCATTCGCTACTCTTTTTATTCCATCTTTTAAACTTTTAACATTAAAATTAATCAACAAACCTAATTTACATTTCATAAGTTTTAAATAAGTCAATATCTGAGCAAAATGAACTTCATTTAAGGCTTCAACAGACTTAATTTCAATTATTACCTTATTTTCTACCAGCAAATCTATCCTATATCCTGCTTCTAACTTCACTTCATGATATACCAGAGGTAAAGCTTTCTGTTTCTCGACCCTTAATCCGAGTCCTCTCAATTCATAATACAAACACTCTTCATAAGCATTTTCTAATAAACCGGGGCCGAGCTCAGAATGTACTTTCATTGCACACCCAATAATCTTATAACTCAATTCATTTTCTAACATAGACAGATAAATTTAAGTTAAATATAATTTTACTGCAAAGTTAAAAAAGTTAATCTTATAGTAGTTTAGAATATAATTTTTTAACCTTAGAATATAATTTTTTAACCGCAGAGTTTCGCAAAGTTTATCGCAAAGTTCCGCAAATAATATTATTAACCTTTTTGCG
>JAUZOY010000095.1 GCA_030706235.1 Bacteroidota bacterium
ATTCCTCCTTCAATTTCTTCTTTATTTATAAGCATATTTAGAATAAATGGCCTACAGAATGCCATAAAAACAGTTGCTGTCGTATGCATACCCAATGTATTCGAAAACATATCAACTGTTATCCCGGTTATAAATCCAATTACCAACAAACTCCATCTCGGAATATCAAATGGTAGTAGTATTATAAACAAAACATAAATATAAGGATTGATAAAGCCACTTAATTCAATATTATTAAGGATTAATATCTGAATAAATATTAAAAGAACAAACCTTGATATATTTTTAAAAACTATATTAATCATTTTGTGACCTTTTCTCTAATATTTCCTGCTCTTCCTTTTGAAGATTTTTAATAACATAAACATAAGTAAGATTATCAAAGTCTGTCGATAATCTTATTTTCAAAGTATAGAAAATATCACCTGATTTAATTTGTGAATCCCAAATTCGACCTACAACAATACCTTCAGGAAACATTGAAGACAAACTCGTAAGCACAGAATCACCTATCTTAAATTTTGCATGTGATGGTATCAAATCGAGTTCAGCAAACCTGTAGTCATATCCATTCCAAACCAGATTACCGGAATAATTTCCTTTTTTAGTAATGGCTTTCACCGAAAAATTCTTATTTAAAACTGATATTACAGAAGAATAATTTGCAGTAACATCTTTAACTATACCCACTATTCCGGTTGGTGAGATAACAGCCATATTGGGTTTAATTCCTGAATTTGATCCTTTATTTAGTGTCAGGTAATTATTCCTTTTATTAATAGTATTATTAATTACTTTGGCACTTACATATTCATATTGTTGCTTATAAACAGTATCTTTTATTATAAAAGTCTTAATATCTGTCTTCATAAATGATTTTAAGACTTCAGAATGTAGTCTTGCATTTTCAGCAGCCAGATGCTCGTTTACTTTTCGCAGTGAAAAATAATTATTAATATTATTTGTCTTGTCGTAGATTTTTGCTGCTATAGCATTCGTAGAATTTATAAAGCTTGATTTCTGATAATAATTATTTTCTACGAGAAGATAAATAGATATGATCTCTAAAATAATAAAAATAAATACGAAATTATA
The DNA here is from genome assembly GCA_030706235.1 of Bacteroidota bacterium. Lineage (GTDB taxonomy): Bacteria > Bacteroidota > Bacteroidia > Bacteroidales > GWE2-29-8 > JAUZOY01. The sequence continues at coordinate 1,096 of JAUZOY010000095.1, forward strand.
CCTCGAAAAAAATTCAATTAAATTACGCATATTGTAATTTTGAATTCTGAATTCTGAATATTAAATACATTTCTACTAACTTACAACACATAACTATTAAATTATGTATTATCTGATCAGGAATGTAAACTTATCAAAATTCTTTAATGCAATACCTGTACCTCTTGCAACAGCTTTCAATGGATCATCGGCTATATGAACAGGGAGCTTTGTCTTCAACATAATTCTTCTGTCCAAACCTCTTAACATTGAACCACCACCTGCAAGGTATATTCCTGTTCTGAAAATATCTGCAGATAATTCAGGAGGTGTCATTTCAAGGGCATTCAAAACCGCTGCTTCAATCTTGGCGATTGTTTTATCAAGACAATGGGCAATTTCTGAATAACTTACAGAAATTTCCTTTGGAATCCCGGTCATGACATCTCTTCCATGTACGGCAAAATCCTGTGGAGGATTTTCAATTTCAGGTAATGCTGCACCTACATGTATCTTTATTTCTTCAGCTGTTCTTTCCCCTACAAGTATATTATGTTGCTTTCTCATATATTCTTCAATATCATAATTGAAGTCATCCCCTGCAATCCTGATTGATTTATTACAAACAATACCACCAAGAGCTATTACTGCAATTTCGCTTGTTCCACCACCGATATCAATAATCATATTTCCTATTGGTTCAAGAACATCAATACCAATTCCAATTGCTGCAGCCATAGGTTCATGAATAAGCCTGACTTCTTTGGCACCTGCTTGTTCTGCGGAATCTCTTACTGCTCTTTCTTCAACTTCTGTTATACCTGATGGGATACATATAACCATCTTCAATGAACGCGGGAAAAAACTCTTATGAGTTTCCGTCATCTTAATCATTTCCCTTATCATATGTTCCGCTGCCTGGAAATCTGCAATAACACCATCTCTCAATGGCCTGATAGTCTTAATATTTTCATGGGTTTTACCATGCATCATCATTGCTCTTTTTCCTACAGCAATGATCCTTCCTGTCACTCTATCCTGTGCAACTATCGATGGTTCATCTACCACAACTTCATCATTATGAATAATAATTGTGTTCGCTGTACCTAAGTCTATAGCTATTTCTTTAGTTAAAAAGGAAAAAAGTCCCATCCTTTATTATTTTATTTTTATTTTAATGTTTAAAATGTCTAAATCCGGTCATTACCATTGATAATCCATTATTATCACAGAATTCTATAGATAAATTATCATTTTTAGAACCTCCCGGCTGGATAATACTATGAATTCCTACTTTATATGCAATTTCGACACAATCAGGAAAAGGGAAAAAGGCATCAGATGCCATTACCGCACCATTCAAATCAAATCCAAATTGATTTGCCTTTTCAATACCATGTTTAAGTGCATCAACTCTTGAAGTCTGTCCTGTTCCTGAGCCAAACAACTGTTTGTTCTTTGCAAGTACTATTGCATTTGATTTTGTATGTTTAACTATTTTATTCGCAAACAAGAGATCTTCTTTTTCTCTGTCTGTAGGATTTTCTTTTGTTATGACTTTCAGATCTTCATAAGTTTCCGTTTTTACATCACGCTCTTGTTTAAGCATCCCGTTCATAACTGACCTGAACTGGTATTGAGGATATGTAAAATCATGTTTTTCAAGTATAACTCTGTTTTTTTTCTGTTTAAGTATTTCCAATACTTTTTCATCATATCCGGGAGCAATCAATACTTCAAAGAAAATCTTATTTATTTCTTCTGCAGTTTCAACATCAATCTTTCTGTTAGTTACTATTACACCACCATATGCAGAAACAGGATCCCCTGCTAATGCTGCTTTCCATGCATCGCAAAGACTATCTCTTGATGCAAGTCCGCATGCATTGTTATGCTTTATTACAGCAACGGTAGTTTCTTCAAAATCGCTTATCAAACTAAGAGCTGAATCTATATCAAGCAGGTTATTATATGAAAGTTCCTTACCATGCAACTGTGTAAAATATTCATTGATATTACCAATAAATTCAGCTTTCTGATGAGGATTTTCACCATATCTCAAAGTCTTTATATAATCATCATCCACAGTTTCAATCTCTTCATCAATAGAGATAAAATAATTGAAAATAGAAGTATCATAGCCTGATGTCACATTGAAAGCTTCCATAGCAAATCTCTTTCTTGTTTCTGAAGTAACACATGCATCTTTATCAAGTAACAGGCATACTTCTTCATACTGATCAGGAGTAGAGACAACAAGAACATCTTTATAATTTTTTGCTGCCGCTCTTATAAGACTTATACCACCTATATCTATTTTTTCAATAATTTCTTCATGGCTTGCACCTGAGGCAACTGTTTCTTCAAAAGGATAAAGGTTGACAATGACCATATCAATGCCTTCCATCTTATATTCCTTCATTTCTTCAACATCCTTAGGATTATCTCTGCGCCCAAGTATGCCACCAAAAACCATAGGGTGAAGAGTTTTTACTCTTCCTCCAAGTATTGAAGGATAACCTGTAATATCTTCAACTGCTGTAACCTTAATTCCTAAATCTTCGATAAACTTCTGTGTACCACCTGTAGAATATAATTTAACGCCAAGTTCATTAAGTTTCTTAATTAAAGGCTCAAGATTATCCTTATAGTAAACAGAAATCAACGCACTCTTAATTTCCTTAATATCATTCATTTTTACTCTTTTTCTATTTTTTTGCAAAGGTAATATGAAATTTCATATTACTTTATAAAAAACATAATATTAATTTACAACCACGTTAAAATTAAGTTTTTATGGAAAAAGATTTTTACTAACTTTAACTAAAGCTATTGAAGAATAGGTTATTTTCAGATAGCAGGAATACTAAACTTCATTATATACAACTAACTTGCCCATCATCTTTAATTTTTCAACTATCAACGGAATTATTTTATTTCTCAATAATATTCCCTGTTGCTTAAATTCTATTGTTATACCTTCATTTTTTGTTGTTCCTGTCCAAATGTTAATCCTGTCAGCATTATTTATCAAATCTATGATTTTGTATACAGGATTGTCAGGATCAATTGGATTATATATGTTTTCATCCAGAAGATTATAGACCTGATTCAATGTTATTATTCCTTCTGTAGCAAGATCTATACCATCAATTATATAATTCGGAGGAGTAATAGTAGGATTTGATGATGGTTTGACCTGTAAGGTTCTGTGCATTTCTCTCGCTACAACTTTTGCTGTCGATCCGCCACATACTACCTTAAATCCTTTATTCGACATAAAATTCTTAACATATTGCTGGTCAAGCGACTTATCCCGTGGAAGTCCGGTTAGTATATTTAAAACTATACCATTTCGTGATTTTGCATATAAAATAGAGCAATCATCTCCATTTCTTCTACCCCAAAGTTCAAATGCTCTTTTATTTATTTCTACAATTAAACTATCTTCATCAATACTATTATCCTGCAACAACATAGTAGCATATTTTGCAACTCCTTCACTCTCCCACCCGTTTTGCAATCCACGTCCAAGTCCGGCTTGTGTAATACCATCGCTTAACAATAATAAGCCCTCTCCCAACTCAAGGCTTATATCTGTTTCATTAATAATGGCTTTTTCTATAGTATATACTCTATCCGAAATTACTCTTGCAGCTCGTTTTGAAACCAATATCGGTGACGGCATTTCATAAGACAGAACAGTAGTCTTGCCGTTATTCAGGATTTGAGCAACTGTAAATACGGCAAATGGAGACTTTGTTCCCCACACTTTGTTCATTGAACTTACCATAGTTTTAAAAGCCTCCCTATAGGTCGCTCCGTTGTTTATCAGCCCTAAAATTCTTGAAACACATAGATTTGCGGCAATATTAGCCTTTATTCCAGATCCTAATCCATCACTGAGAATAATTGTTGTTGCATATTCACTCCTTCGTACTCCTATAACATCACCGCATAATGTTTCGGTTTGTTTAGGTGTTTGCATTTCGAATATATCTATATGAAAGTAAGACATCTTTTATTTTTTTATTGCATCTATAAGATTTTTTAAAAGTATTTCTCCTTTGGCCGTATTCTCACCAAGAAATTGTACCAGTTCCTGAGCCATTTTAACCTGATGCTCCATTAAATCCTGAGCCTGAATAATAGTTTTTTTCTTGATATTATTAAGTTCTTCTTTACTTTGATAGATATCTGTTACATCTACAAAGATTCCTATATATTGATTTTTCTGTACCAAAGTATAACATATCTGATTACATATTAAATTATAACTCGGATAACGTACCAGCTTGCTTATTTCCTTTTCTACTCCTGAAGCTATCTTTTCGAAAGGATCTGAATCAATAATATATGATATATTCTTATTTAAAACAGCATCTGAACACATGAACATCTTTTTGAAAGCCGGATTCATGTTCATTATATGAAGCTTGTCATCAAGCACAACTACACCATTGGGAGATGACTCAATCAGCATGTCAGATTTTGCTTCAGCAATTCGTTTCATGTATGGAAGGCAAACTTCAGGTTCTGCAATTCCATTCAAAACAGCAATTGCCTTTTCTCTGCAACTATTGTATCCGCAAGCCCCACAGTTTAATTCATTTTCAACTGTGTTTTTCCCGGTTCTTTTAAGTACCTCTTTTATTTCTTCTTCACTAAATGTTTTTACAGTTTCAGGATTCTTTTTTGAAAATTTTGTTTTTAAAAATATATCACTGATATTCTCAATATTTTTCCCGGTACTATTTCTGTTTACATATTCTATTATCTGCTTTCTTTTTTCAATATAATTACTCTTATTCAATATCGCCGGTCCGTTAATACATCCGTTTCGGCAAAAAAGCGGTTCAATAATATAATTTCCCTGGTTTTCATTAAGATGTTCAACAACATTGCTTATTTCATCAATACCATTAATACTTATAGTACTTAAGTTGAGCATATCTGTTCCCATCTCAGCTGTTTGCAGAATACCTCCGACTAAAGGAAATATTTGAGATTTTCCGTAAGGTAAATCATCATAAATACTTTCTTCACAATTTAGTATTGAAACTTTATTTATAGCAAACATTTCCTCTAATTCCTCAAAAGTGATCACAGCATCAATTAATCCTTCATATTCAGGACGTTCTGACTCATATTTTTTTGCTATACACGGACCGACAAAAATTACATTCACATTATCATCAAACTTTTTCTTAATAATTTTTGCATGAGCAATCATAGGTGATACAACAGGGACTAAAATATCAATCAATTCTATATGGTACTTTTCGATATAATTCACCAATACCGGACATGAAGTTAATATATGTGTTCTGTCCGGATTTTTCTCTATATATTTTTTTGATTCGATTGCAGTATAATATGCTCCTACGGCTGTCTCTGCTATATAATTAAAGCCAAGCATCCTCAATGCAGACGGAAGCCTTTTCCTTTCCCATTCATCATATATTGAAGAAAAAGAAGGAGCTATGCTTATTGCATTGGGCTTGCCATTTGACATAATCAATCTTACTTTTTCGACATCATTTCTATATGCCTTGGCCTTTTGTGGACATTCCAAGACACATGTTCCGCATGTAATGCATAATTCCGGTGATACCTGCGCCTGACCGTTTTTTATCTTTATAGCTTTTACAGGACAATATCTTACACATCTGTTACAATCTCTGCATTTTGCCTTATTTGTAAAGATAATTTTCTGACTTTCCTGATTTGTTTGCATAGTTTTCAGCGTTTTAGTTTAGATTTTTATCATTTTTAGTTTTTTAATATAATACAATAAAACCCTGGCATGTTCTGAAAACAATGCCAGGTTTTATTGTACAAGTTATTGTTTAACTAAAAAATAACAACTATATAAAATCAACAATTAACATTTTAATTATTTAGTAAAGATACTATCCTTTTAATTTCTTTGTCAAGGACAGTCTTAACCTTTTTAAAATCGGCATGTTCAACAACAATATTGTTTACTTTAACAACCGGCCCCCTATTACATTTTTCAAAACAGAACGTTGCCTGCACATCTACCATTTCATCATGTTTATCCAATCCTTCAAAGCCGACAATATCCTGAAGACGATTTTCAACAACATAATTCATAATCTCTTTTAATATTTGCTGAGACCCCTTGATAAAACAATTGGTACCAACACATACAGATACTTCAATTTTAGGATGATTAGTATTTCGTATATTTAAGGGGCTTTCTTCAATACGTTTTCTTCCTGAATAATCAGTATGCAATAGTTCGTGTGCAATATGACTCCCGGGTTCGCCGAGAACTTTATTATACAATTCTTTGATATAAGGATTTTCCTGGGATTTATGCAACTGCAATTGTTTATCTGCATTATATAAACCTTTGGTTCTTTTTGCTTTAAAATCAGGATCAAAACTTACCGGTTGTCCGCCACCTGCAATACATCCACCGGGACAAGCCATTACTTCTATCAAATCATATTCAGTATTTCCGGATTTCACCTTTTCACAAAACTCTCTTGCATTCTTTAAACCATAGGCAATACCTATTTTCAGTTCCAATTCGCCGATTTTTACTGCTATTTCCCTGAATTCCTTATTACCTCTTAATACTTTAAAATCACAATCATGCAGGACTTCTCCGGTTAATTTTTCATATGCAAAACGTAGAACAGCTTCACTTACTCCACCTGAGGTACCAAAAATTACTGCAGCACCTGTTTTGAATCCAAGAGGTAAATCAAAAGATTGTGGTGTTAATGTTCTGAACCTGATTCCTGCTTCACCTATCATTCTTGCAAGTGCTTCGGTTGTGAGGACATGATCTACATCTGCTATTTGGTTATTATAAAATTCGGGACGTTTAGCTTCAAATTTCTTTGCAGTACATGGCATGATTGAAACTACAGAAATATTTTCCGCTTTTACGCCCAATAAATCAGGCAATATCCTTTTTGCCACACTTCCAAACATTTGTTGAGGTGATTTGCAAGAAGACAGATTTGGTAACAATTCGGAATAATACTGCTCCGCAAATTTTACCCAACCGGGGCAACAGGAAGTAAATTGTGGCAATCTTTCTCCTTTAAGCTTTCTTTGTATGAATTCCGTTGCTTCTTCAAATACTGTAAGGTCAGCTCCAAAAGATGTATCATATACATAGTCAAATCCTAATTTTTTGAGTGAAGCAACAATCTGACCTGTAGTAAGTTCACCTGCTTCAAGTCCGAACATTTCACCTATTGCAACCCTTACCGCCGGAGCAATCTGTGCTACAACAATCTTTTCTTTATTATGAATATCCTTCCAGACTTCTTCTGTTTCAGGTTTTGGCGTTAATGCTCCTACAGGGCAAACAGAAACACATTGTCCACAGTTCACACATTCAACATTAGCAAGTCCTTTTCCGAAAGCCGTTCCAACAGAACATTCTGCACCTCGGTGAATAAAGTCAATTGCTCCTATAGATTGTATTTCCTTACATACTCTCACACAATCTCCGCATAAAACACATTTGTTCGGATCATGGATAATACTGTAAGAACTATTGTCAAGCGGCATTTCTTTGGTTGTTTTTTTAAATCTTGATTTTTCTATTCCCAGTCTTCTTGACAAATCCTGTAGTTTACAGTTATTACTTCTGGAACAAGTCGGACAACTAATATCATGATTTGCAAGTAAAAGTTCAAGGTTTACTTTTCTGATCCTCCTTATTTCTTCTGTCATTGTTTTTATCTTCATATTTGGCCTTGGAGGTAATGAACAGGAAGCCTGTACTCCCATACCTTCAACTTCTACCACGCATAATCTGCATGCGCCATAAACGCTTAATTCTGAATGATAACAAAATGTTGGCAAATCAATATCTGCTTTTCTGATCAACTCTAAAACATTTTTTTCATTTTCTATTGGAATATCAATTCCATCTATATTTATAAAATTATTGTTTTCCATTTTAACAAACGATTTAAGTCCTTTATAATTTTAATTTATTTTTTAAAAGCCTACTATAGCACCAAATTTGCAGACAGTAGCACATGTTCCACACTTTGTACAGATATCAGAATTTATTACGTGTGCTTTCTTTTTTTCTCCTTTAATTGCTTCTACAGGACATTTTCTTGCACATGCTGTACACCCTATACATTTTTCAGCATCAATATAAATGTTCGCTAATGCTTTGCATTGATTTGTTTTGCATCGTTTCTTATCAATATGTTCAAGATACTCATCTCTGAATTTTTCAAGAGTAGAAAGCACAGGACTTGGAGCTGTTTTTCCAAGGCCGCATAATGAAGCTTTCTTTACTACACCTGCCACTTCTTCCAACAAATTTAAAGTCTCCATTGTACCTCTGCCTTCAATTATATCTTCAAGTAATGAGAGTATTTGTTTGGTTCCTTCACGACATGGTACACATTTTCCGCAGCTCTCTGATTGTGTGAATTTCATAAAGTATTGTGCTATTTTTACCATACATGTTTTATGATTCATTACAACCATTCCTCCGGAACCTACCATTGCTCCTGCCTTTATCAGATTGTCATAATCCAAAGGTAAATCCAGTTCTTTTGATGTAAGACATCCTCCTGAAGGACCACCCATTTGCACTGCCTTGAATCCTTCACTGCTTATTTCACCTTTTTCATTTGTTACTCCACCACCGATATTGTAAACAATCTCTCTCAATGTTGTTCCGAATGGCACTTCAATTAATCCGGTATTTGCGACATGACCCGTCAATGCAAATGTCTTCGTACCTTTTGAATTTTCAGTTCCGAATTGATTAAACCATTTTGGACCATTCTTTATGATCAATGGAACAGCTGCCAATGTTTCAACATTATTTATTACGGTAGGTTTACCCCATAATCCTTTATGAGCAGGGAAAGGAGGTTTAGGTTTTGGCATACCTCTTTTGCCTTCAATAGATGACATAAGTGCAGTTTCTTCACCACAAACAAAGGCTCCTGCACCTTCCATCACATGCACTGTAAAATCATAACCGCTTCCGAAAATATTCTTACCTAATATTCCAAATTCCTCTGCATCTTTAATCGCTTTTTTCATTCTCTTAACTGCCAATGGGTATTCCATTCTAACATAAACATGTCCTTCGTTTCCGCCAAAACCCCTTGCAGCTATCATCATTCCTTCAAGAACTCTGTGTGGATTTCCTTCCATCAAACTTCTATCCATAAACGCACCGGGATCTCCTTCATCACCATTGCATATAATATACTTTTTATCGCTTTTTTCTTCTCTGCAGAAATGCCATTTCTTTCCGGTCGGAAAACCTCCTCCTCCTCTTCCTCTCAAACCTGATTCGAGTATAGTATCACATACTTCTATATCACTCATTGATGTGTATGCTTTATATGCTCCCTGATATCCTCCGTGAGAAATGTATTCTTTAATGTTTTCAGGATCAATCAGACCGCATTCTCCTAATACTAATCTTTTCTGAAGTTTATAGAATGGTATTTCATCTGTTCCTTTATTTCTTTCGTGAGTTACAGGATTTTCATATAATAAACGTGTAATTATTCTATTGTTTAATAATGTTTCATTTATTATTTCTTCTACATCAGTTACTCTGACCTTTGTATATAATATGTTCTCAGGCAATATAGTTAACAAAGGGCCTTCAGCACAAAAACCCTGACAACCGCTTCCAGTAAGATGAATAAATGATTTATCATTATCATCATGTTTGTCAAGTTCTATTTTAATATCAAGTCCTTTTAATTCAGCCTTATTTTTTAGTTCTTCATACACATTCATTGAACCATTAGCCAGAC
>JAUZOY010000096.1 GCA_030706235.1 Bacteroidota bacterium
AGATGCTTTTATTTCTTCAATAGTTTCTGAGATGGTTTAATATATTCTGATTGTTAACTTTCTTAATATCCTTTAAAAAGGATTTTTCATAAAGTATTCTCATTTCTTTTTGAGAGCCTTCTTAATTTCATCTTCAGAAACATAATCTTCTTTTTTTTCTTCAATCATTGCTTTTAACAAACCTATATCTTCTTTTTCATCTTCATACAGAACCTTTGTTCCATATCCAAGTTTTTTTAGCAATTCAGTAAGAAAATTAAAATCTTTTTCGTTCTTTGGTGTTACAATTAATGTTTTCATGCCATATGTTTTGGATTACCACAAAAATACAAATAAATTTTGAATTCTTTTAAATTTGCTAATTCCATTAAATTAAACATACATTATCAATGCAACAATTTGTGTTCGACTTTCAGAAAACCTCTTCCATTGGAAGCTGCAATTTATAGGGCTCAATTAATCATTTTCAAATTAGCACATTTTTAAATTAGCACATAACCACATCTGCATATCAGCATATCAACTCATCAGCATAACACATCACCACATCACCACATCACCACATCAGCAAATTAGCAAAATTCCAAAATATTTTTGTATATTATGTAAATAATAATCTCAGCTTCTCCATCTGGATATGGTATTCATTGGAGAATGCTGGATGATGATTCATCAAATTTATAAATATGTTCATAGCAAATTTCCACCGCCAAGCTATCGCCCATGCCGGGCGCACAAGACAAAGCTCCTTCACAAAATTTCGCGAAGGAGCTTTGTTAAGGATTATATAAAAATAATCTAATTTTTGATTATATTTCTAACAATCCTTTTCCCATTATTTTCAACCATCAGCATATATATACCTGAAGGTATATTATTTAAATTTAATGATGTTTTTGTATTTAAACCATCAGAGTAGAAAGATTTTTCTAAAATACTTTCTCCTAAAATATTCAACAACTTAATATTGTTCAATTCTGATTTTTCTGAATTAATTTCAATAAATAGATCACCATTAGTTGGTACGGGATATATTAAAATATTATCAGATAATTCTATTTGATCAATATTTGTAGCTGATTTACATACAAGAACTGAGACTACAACATCATCTGTAGCCGGACATCCATTTGATCCTGTTCCCGTAACAGTATAGGTTGTGGTTACAGATGGAGAAACATTAATAAAGAAAGTATTCGCACCATTATTCCAATTATACTGACTGCCTCCCTTAGCATAAATAGTTACTGAATTACCTTTGCAAACAGTTCTGTCACTACTTGCTGAAATTACAGGAACACTATTAATTCTGACGACAGCTAAATCACTTCCTGAACATCCATTATTAGTTACAGTCAAATAATACAGACTTAATCCGGTCGGAGAAACGGTAATTGATTGTGTATTTGCACCTGTACTCCAGGAAAAAGTTCCAACACCTGTAGCCGTCAATGTAACAGATTGTCCTTTGCAAACTGCTTTATCAGGACCAGCACTTGACATTGCAGCATTATTATTTACCGAAATCACAATATCATCCTTTGAACTGCAGTTCAATGCCGAATTAACAGTTACAGTATAAGTAGTCGTTGAACTAGGTGCAATAGCAATACTTGCTTGTCTTGAGCCTGTACTCCATTGATATGTTTTACCTCCGGTTGCTGTTAAGTTTGCAATTTTACCATAACAAATAGTCTGATCCTGGCCCGCATTTGCTGTTGGAGCATTGCTGACAAATACAATTGCATCATCAGTCATAGTACAAGTTAACCCTGATGGAGTAACTGTTACAATATATGTTGTGGTTACAGATGGCATAACGGTTATTGTTGAAGTATTTTCTCCGGTACTCCACTTATATATACCGCCTCCTGAAGCTGAAAGTGATACTTTAGATCCATTGCATAAAGTTTTATCCGTTCCGGCATTTACAGAATATATTCCGACTTTAACTGATCTGCTAACACTACAACCTTGAATAGTAGATATAGATACAGAATAAGTTGAAGTTATAGTTGGAGCAACAGTAATTGAAGGAGTAGTTTCTCCTGTATTCCATGAATATGTATTGCCACCTGAAGCAGCAATTGTTCCTGAAAGTCCTTTACAAAGATTAAGAGTAGTAGGTGCTGTACCATTGAATATAGTTATATAAACATTATCTGTTGCAGTACATCCGTTTGCACCTGTAACGGTTACAAAATAATTTGTATTTACAGTCGGATTAACGACAATTGTTGATCCTGAAGCCCCGGTACTCCAACTATAGATTATTCCTCCACTGGCAATTAATGTGTCTGACAACCCTGCAATACAAATTGTTTGATCAGATCCGGCATCTGCAACAGGCTTTGGATTTAGAGTCACTGTTCCTGAACCTGTGCCGGTACAACCATTTTTGGTTCCCGTTACAGCATATGTAGAGTTTACTGTTGGAGTTACTTTTATTGATGAACCTGTATTACCTGTACTCCATGAATAGGTTGATGCACCACTCGCAACCAAAGTTGATGTACTTCCGGAACAAATAGTAGTATTTGCAACACTTACTGCCGGATTAGAATAAATATATACGACAACATTATCTGTTGCAGTACATCCAACTGTTGTGCCTGTAACTTTATAAGTTGTTGCAACTGTTGGATTGACTGTTATAGTAGAAGAAGTATCTCCTGTTGACCATGAATATGTATATCCGCCGGTTACAGTCAAAGATGCTGAACCTCCCGGACATATCCATATGTCAGCTCCGGCATTTACCGGACATGGAATATTTACATTAACAATAATATCATCACTGGCTGTACATCCATTAATTGAGTCCATCACAAAAACACGATATATTGTTGTAACAGAAGGAGAAACTATAATTTTTTGTGATGCTTCAGCAGTTGACCATGAATATAATGTTCCTCCTGATGCACTCAAGGTTACACTTGCTCCTTTTAATATTGTAATATCAGATCCTGCATTAGCTAACGGCAATGCAATAACAGTTACTACAACATTATCCGTTGCAGAACATGAATTATTATCTGTTCCAGTAACTTTATATGTTGTTGTAACTGTTGGATTAACATTTATTGCTTCACCTGTCTGACCACTACTCCATGAATAAGTAAATGCACCTGTAGCCATTAGTGTTAATGTATCTTTTTTACAAATTTTTGTATTTGCACCTGCATCAACAACAGGCAAAGCATTAACAAAAACTACTACAGAAGGTATTGCACTGCATGTCCCTGAGCTAACAGTAACTGTGTATGATGTAAGAGTAGTAGGTGATACAGTGATTGAAGCAGTAGTTGCTCCTGTTGACCATTTATATGCTGAACCTCCTGAAGCTGTCAGAGTTGTAGATGAACCTTTACAAATTGTTTTATCTGTTCCTGCTGTAGCTCCCGGTATATCATTAACTGATGCAATAACCATTGTTGGTGGATTGCTTTCACACAAAGTTGTTGTATTGTATTTTGTAACATAATAAATGGTAGTGGAACTCAATGAAGGAGTTGTAAATGAAGCGACATCTTTTGCAACTACTTTGCCTGTATCATTATACCAAATAAAATTTTCTCCTGCTACATTTCCACTTGCTTTTAAAGTGACAGTTCCTACTCCACATCTTGCTGCCGGAGTTACTACAGGGATAGTTGGAATAGGTTTGATATTTGCTTTAACAAGTGTCCTTGGATAACTTTCACATCCGGTAACCGGATTATATTTTGCAACATAATAATTTGTCGTTACTGAAACATATTTAGTTGTATAATCAGGATTTGAATTTGTCTGAAGTAAATTTCCACCTGATAATGCATCATACCAATTATAATTTTCAGGATTAGCCGCTCCTGTTGCACTTATAATTACCTGAGCCGGACAAACATATGTGTTTTCTATTCCTGTTGGAGCAGTTGGCAATGTATTTACGGTTAAAATTGCGACATTTGAAGTTGTATTGGACGCACAAATATTTGAATTTGCAATACATTTATAAGAATATGTATTTTTACCTGTAACATCTGAAATTGTTAATATATTTGTGTTACTTCCGCTATAAACTCCTGTATCGCTTAAATTATAGTATGCACCTCCATTACTTTCCTGCCATTGATAAGTATCAGTATTGTTTGCAGTGATTTGGAATATTGCACTTTGTCCTGTACATTTTGATACACTTAACGGTTGTAAAGAAATTGAAGGTACTGTTTTCACTGTTAGTGTTTTTATTGTTGAAACAACATTTGGTGCACAGGTACCGGAAACAATACATCTGTATTTATATCCATCCATAGATAATGCAGCTCCTGAAATATTAAGCGTATTAGTTAATGCTCCGCTGTAAATTCCTCCATTTGTAATATTGCTAAATCCACTACCCTGATCTTCCTGCCATTGGTATGTAGCAGCACTTCCCGTAGCTGAAATTGAAAAACTTGCATTACTACCGGCACATATTGTCTGATCAACACCTGAACTTACAATTGTCGGTAGTGTATTGACCGTTAAAGTTACAATATTGGAAATTAAATCAGATGAACAAACATTGGAATGAAGCATACATTTATATGTATAATTATTTTTACCTGTTACATCTGAAATTATTAAAATATTTGTATTTGAACCGGAGTATACACCATTATTAGTTAAATTTATAAATCCACTACCATTATTTTCCATCCATTGATATGTACTTGTATTACTTGCTGTAATAGCAAAAGTTGTACTTTGACCTGTACATTTAATATTATTTGAAGGTTGAGAGGTAATCAATGGATGAATGCATCCAACTATACCGCTTGTTATTGGTGAAAATGAATTAATTGCAGTTAAAGATATTGTATTGTCTCCTGTACCCGGAGTTGAAGTCCCGAATTGATCAACCCAAATATTGTTTCCTGTATTATCCATAAATAATACAAGATTGCTTTTATTTAATCCGTTACTTTCGGCATTCCAATAATGAAATGTAATATTTGCATTTAAAGCGTTATTTGTAGCAGGTATAATTTCAATAAATCTTTTTACACCTGAACTCAGATCATTTCCGCTTCGTATACTAAATCCTCTTTTTATTGTTGTATTTCCAGGTGCAACAGCAGTAGTTGTGATGTCGATTCCTAAACCTCTGTAACCTGTTTTTGAAGGTGTACCTGCAACTCCTTTATATGTAGTGTTAGCAGCAAAATTGTCTGTTGCTATTATGTATGAAGAAGAAGTATTAGCAGCACAAGTTGAACAGAATATACTATTGGAGTTTGATTCGTATAATATTGAACCATTTGAACTCAGATTTATTATATATCCATTTATATCAATGCTACCATTCCCTGAAGTTGTTGACAATGCTAAATTGCTATTTATAGTAATATTGCTTCCAAGTGTAATTATCGGAGAACCTGACCTGTTTATATTTAAAGTAGATAAATTCTGATCATTAACAAAAGCAAGATTTGCACCTAATGGACCATTACCTAAAATATTCATATTTGCGTAACCTGCCTTACCGATAAACATTCCTGTACCAGATAAATTACCATCAATAGTCAGTGTTTGTAAATAGGTCGAAGATGCTATTTGAAATGTTGAAGAAGCAGCCAATTTCAAAGTTCCACCAATACGCATATCACTCAGCATGATAAATGGATTGCTTGTTCTGTTATTTGTGAAATTTCTTATTGTATTTGTACCTCCTGCATTGGTATTTGTAAGATCAAATGCCATACTTGCCGGACCTGTTCCACCTAATATTATATTAGATGTTGCTCCACCTACTATTCCATTGCAATAACATGTACCTGACATAATAACCGGACCATTTAAAGTAAGAGTGTCTGATCCTATAGAAAAGCTACCTCCTAAAGTTGTATTAAATGTTCCGTTTACAGTCAGATTATGACCGGTGCCTAAAGTTATCGAACATAGATTACTTGTCATTGTCCAGTTATTTAATGTTAAAGGCCATGTATTACTGAAAACAGGTCCAAGATTACTGCAAGTATAGTTTCCACCCCAACTTAGTGAACTGGTTGCTGATAAAGTAATCTTTCCTGATACCTGGGATATTCCGTTTCCTGAAAGTCCGCTACCAATGGAAAGTGTATTGGTTCCTACAATCAGGTTATTAGCGGTTAAAATTAATGAATGTGTAACTGTTATATTAGATAACATAGTTTTATTAGCACTCCCTGCAATATTTAAATTATAAAAGTTCTGAGCACAGGTTATATTTTGAGCACCACCTATAAGTCCGATAGTGCCACTACCGCAATTAAATGTTCCCCCTGTTACAGAAAATAATCCGGTACCTCCTGATGTAACATTCAAAGTACCGTTCACAGTCAATGATCCACTGGTCATTGTCAATGAAGTACAATTCAAAGTACATCCGCTATTAATTACCAGATTACCACCATTAATTGTAATAGCGCCACATGTTTCAGAAGATGAATTTACTGTAATAGTACTGGAACAAATACCAATCTGGACAACATCAGATGTTGTTGTAGGCCATGAAAGAATGCCGCTACCACCACAACTTGTATTATTCCATGCTGATCCTGAATGCCAGTTACCACCTGTTGATGATGGGTAATAATTCGTTGCCCAAATATTCCCGGATATTAATACAAAAACTAATATAAATATCTTAAATGATTTAAGGTATTTTAAATATTTCTTCATTTTAATTGATTGATTACCTATCATCATTTCAGGTAAAGAATCTGAAATTCCATATTCGCCAAAACAGTAAATATTTTTTTTCATAACAATAATTTATAAAACATTAACTACAATTAAAATTTATATAATTTAAAAATATTCGTACAAATAAAAAGTAAAATTACAAAATATTTTCATAAGATAGTAAATATTTTTTATTTTTTGGTTAGTTCCATAAAAAAAAACCTGACAGGAGTGATACGGCCTGTCAGGTTTTTTTTAAATGCTTATAAACTTTCTCTAAGCTACCTTTAACTTTGAAATGCCAGACTTCTTGATTTTACTCATAGCAAATTCATAATCTACATTGAAACTTGTTATCAGTTCTTCAGATGGCATTTCATACATAAGATCCATTATTATTGCTTCAATTATTGAACGCAATCCTCTGGCACCTAATTTATATTCTATAGCTTTATGAACTATCAGATCAAGTACAGTTTCATCAAAACTCAATGAAATACCGTCCATTTCAAATAGTTTAACATATTGCTTTATAAGTGAATTCTTTGGTTCAGTCAGTATTTGCCTTAAAGCTGTTTTATCAAGAGGATTCAAATGTGTTATAATTGGCAAACGTCCGACCAATTCAGGTATTAATCCAAAACTTCTTAAATCGTGAGGAATAATGTATTGTAAAAGATTATTCTTATCTATTCTTTCCTTTGATTCTGACTTAAATCCGATTACCTGAGTTTGAACTCTTGATGCTATTTTCTTTTCTATACCATCAAATGCTCCACCACAAATAAAAAGAATATTTTGGGTATTAACCTGAATCATCTTCTGTTCGGGATGTTTTCTACCGCCACCGGGAGGAACATTTACAACAGCACCTTCAAGCATTTTCAATAATGCCTGTTGCACACCTTCACCTGAAACATCACGCGTAATTGAAGGATTATCACTTTTCCTGGCTATCTTATCAATTTCATCAATGAATATAATTCCTTTTTCTGCGGCAGCAACGTCATAATCAGCAACCTGCAATAACCTTGTGAGAATATTCTCAACATCCTCTCCGACATAACCGGCTTCTGTTAATGCAGTAGCATCTGCTATACAGAAAGGGACCTTCAATAATTTTGCTATGGTTTTTGCAAGAAGAGTTTTTCCCGTACCTGTTTCACCAACCAAAACAATATTTGACTTTTCCAACTCAATTTCTTCGTCTTTGCTTTTACTAAAAACATGAGACAATCTTTTGTAGTGATTATATACAGCTACTGATAGAACTTTTTTAGCCTGATCCTGCCCTATTACGTATTGATCAAGATATTTTTTTATATCAACAGGTTTATAAAGATTAAAACCGGAGTAATTAAACTCCGGTTTTCCTTTTCCTTTTTCAACTTCTAATATTTTATTTGCAGTTTCAACACATGAGACACAAATAAAAGCATCTGCTCCTTCTAACAATTCGGAAGGTTTCTTTTCCTTACCACAGAAAGAGCACGTTATTCCGCGGCTTTTACCCATAATGGATTAATTCTTTTCTTTATTTCTAATTAGTATTTCATCAATCATACCATATTCCTTAGCTTCTTCCGCAGTCATCCAGAAATCCCTGTCACCATCGTTCCAAACCTTTTCATATGGTTGAGAGGAATGAAGAGAAATAATTTCATACAACTCTTTCTTTAGTTTTTGTATTTCTCTAGCAGTAATTTCTATATCAGATGCCTGTCCTTCTGCGCCGCCCATAGGTTGATGAATCAAAACTCTGGAATGTTTTAACGCAGTTCTCTTATGTTTAGTACCTGCACAGAGTAAAACAGCTCCCATTGATGCAGCCATTCCTGTACACAAAGTAGCTATATCAGGTTTTATATATTGCATTGTATCATAAATTCCCAAACCTGCATATACGCTTCCTCCGGGTGTATTAAGATATATTATAATATCCTTCTCAGAATCTACAGATTCAAGAAAAAGCAACTGTGCCTGAACCACATTTGAAACATAATCATCTATTGGAACGCCAAGAAATATGATTCTTTCCATCATCAAACGTGAGAACACGTCCATTGTTGCAACATTAAACTGTCGTTCTTCAATAATTACAGGTGAAATATAATTATCTTGAGCTTTTGTATACCTATCAAAAGTCAGGCTGCTTATTCCTCTATGCTTAATAGCATATTTTCTGAATTCATCATTAATCATCATAAAAATTCTTTTTATAATTTAATAAATTCCTCAAAGGTAACATTTTTTTCTTCTTTATTAACCTTTTCTTTTAATAATAATATAAGTTTCTGATCTGAAAGATGTTCATGAATTTTATTAATTTCTTTCTGATTCTTCTTTAAATTTGATAGAACAGTATTGATTTCGTCATCTGTATAGTCAAATTTTCCATACATTTCAAACTGATTTTTGACATAGTCGCGTATATAATCATCTACATCTTTTTCTGTAAGAGATAATCCGTTATCTTTAAGGATTGTATCTCTTACTAACTGATCTTTAATAGACTTTGTATAATTATCATATTCTTTGTCAATGTCTTCCTGTGTAAGTTTGCTGTCATTCATTTCAAGCAACATTTTCTTCAGAAAATCATCAGGAAGTTCTATGGTAGTATTATCAACTAAATTTTTTATAATATCTGCTGAGAATTTGCCATCACTGTAACCTTCAAATTCTTTTTCAGATACTTCCTGTAGTTTAGCCTTGAATGCATCTATATTATCAATTAATTCACCAGGAAATACTTTATTATATAAATCAGTATTTAACTCAGCAGGTTTTCTGCTTTCAATTTTTTCTATCTTTATGCTGAATCTTTTATTTACAGATTCCAGGTCATCCTTTTTCAAACCGGTCATTGATGATAGCACTGTTTTATCTGCTATTTCGTCAGATGAAAAGTTAATAACTTCATCTTTCTTAATGCCTAATATTTTTTTATGAAAATCCGTACCTTCAAATCTGTTTACAAAACAATACCCTTTATGTTCAATTCCACCGATAAAAGTATTACCATTGTCATCAACTTCAGTAAGTTCAAAATCTACCATATCCTTTTCTCCTGCTTCATCAACAACAATATATTCTCCAAAACGAGCCTGAATTTCTTCAAGTCTCTTTGAAACCATTGCTTCATCAGCAATTATTTTGTAGTAATCAGCTTTGATATCATCCAGGGTTATTTTTATTTCAGGTCTTAAACCTATTTCATAATCAAATTCAAAATCAGTCTGATCATTCCAGTCAATTTTTTCATCAACAGGTTTAAGCATAGGTTCACCAAATATCTCTATTTTATTTTCTATCAGATAATCATATAAACCTTTTACTACTACTCTATTAATTTCTTCAACCTTTATAGAAGTCCCATACATTTTCTTTATCATACCTATAGGAACCTGACCTGGTCTGAATCCTTTCAGATTAGCTTTTTTCTGATATTCTTTTATTTTTTTATCCAAGTCCGCTTTATAATCTGCTTCAGATATATTTACTTTTACAACAGCATTTAAGCCCTTGATTGTTTCCTGATTTATGTTCATTCTTATAAGAATTCTGAATTAATAAATTACTACTAATAAAAAAAATAACCCCGCTGGATGACGGGGGTATCTTATTTCTATGCGGATAGAGGGACTCGAACCCACACGCCTTACGGCACCAGATCCTAAGTCTGGCGCGGCTACCAATTACGCCATATCCGCTAAATTGGTGCGCAAAGGTAATTATTATTTATAAATTACAAACAATTTCTTCAAAAAATATAAATTTATTTCAAACCAATACCATTAACGGAAGATTTACTAATTTTGCGACTTTTTTAATGAATAAATATAAATGGATAAGAAAATTATAGAACCTAAGCCAATTTATACTACAAGACTAGTAAAAAGTGAAGATTTAAACCATCATGGAACATTATTTGCAGGAAGAACGGCTGAGTGGTTTGTTGAATGCGGTTTTATTTCCGCAGCTGAATTAGTTGGTGCAGAACAAATTGTATGTTTGAAAATTCACGGTATGTATTTTACAAGAC
>JAUZOY010000097.1 GCA_030706235.1 Bacteroidota bacterium
CCTGTTTATTCTGCTGCATCAACATACAATCCGGCTTATAGATCTTCTACATTAGGAGGAAGAGGAATCAGATAAATGCTTTTGTAAACTTAATAAAACATAGCATATTCATATTATTAGAAACTGTTTTGAATTATAAAAAAAGAATTATATACAGCTGAAAATCAAGCCCTCACCCCCAACCCCTCTCCCAAAGGAGAGGGGTGTAAAAATTTATTTATAAAACTATGAGCTCAGATATAACATACATCAAATAGTTTTTTAAAAAAATCAAAATAATTTCTTAATGTAAAACCATGAACAAAAAACCTTTAAAATATTTAATAGTTTTAGGGGTTTTATTTATTCCATTAAAAATATTTTGTCAGTATTATGGAGGTTCAGCTTCAGGAAATTTCAGCATAATAAAAAACTGTAATATAAACAATAACTCTCAGTCTTCTATTTTTAATGGAGGCTTGAATTCAGGTTGTTCCGATAATATTAATGTATGTTATTCAACAGGTAATATAAATTATAAGGGGAACAACTTTTCAGGTAATAATGAATGTTTTAAGATTTGTGTAAATTCCAGTATATATTCCGGTGGTAATTATTCAGGAGACAATTCCAATGAATCTGACTGTATAGATGGTAATATATTTTCAGGGGGTTTTTCCACAGGAAATTTTTCAATTCAAAGTAATTGTTTTTTTAACAATTTACTTACCATTTATAATGGAGGAATATATTCAGGAGCTACTTTAAACAGACAGTTTTGCAATAATCAAACTATTGTTTTTGGGGGAAATTCATCTGGTTCATGTTCAAAATCCATTAATTGCAACACTAACAATATTTCAACTTTTTTTGTTGGCGGAGATAAAGGGGGATTCAATATCATTGAAAAAAACTGTAGCTGGGATAATATTTTTGCAGGAGGAATTAACAAAGGTCAAAGCAGCATATATAATTCATGCAACTCAAACAATATTTCTCAAATATTCAATGGAGGAAACAATTCCGGATTTGCGAATATCAAAGACAACTGCGACTACTTTAATGTCTTCACAGGAGGAAGCTACGCCGGAATTAGCGAAATTTTCAGTAATTGTTCAAGCTCTAATTTAAGTCAGATTTATGAAGGAGGAAATAATTCCGGATTTAAAATGCAACTACAAAATTGTTCTTTTTCTAATATTTTTATCGGAGGAAGTTTTTCCGGAAATAGTTCTTTATTTTCAAACTGTAATTCAAATAACCTTACACAGATTTTCATGGGAGGTGTCAACTCCGGTTATAATTTATTAAAGGATAATTGTGAATATGATAATATTTTTGCCGGAGGAAACTATTCCGGTGATTTCAGCCAATTTTTAACTTGTCCATTCTCCGGTTTAAATGCAGTCTTCAACGGTGGTAACAATTCAGGATATTATTCTAAAATTAAAAGTTGTATCTCAGATCAAATCTATCTTGGAGGAAATTATGCCGGCTCAGGTAAAATTTATTCAACATGTTTCTCATCAGGAATTACTTCATTATTCAATGGAGGGAACAATTCAGGTTATACAATAAGCTTTCAGAGATGTACATTTAATAATATTTTCTCAGGAGGAAATTTTGCAGGCGATAATAATATTATTCAGGATTGCAGTAATAATTCAAATATTTCATATAACGGAGGTTATAATAGCGGTTTTGATGAAATATCAGATAATTGCCAGGAAAATTCAATTTTTGCAGGTGGGCACTTTGATGGTTGCGGAAAGATATATTCTTATTGTACAAGCAGCAATATTAATAATTTATACGCCGGCGGAAATAAATCAGGGTTCGATCTCATTTTAACTCAATGCTTTATTGCAAATAGTATAATCAAGGGAGGATACTCCTCAGGTTCCGGTGAAGATTTTATTGTTTGTTCAAATAATTCTGTTTATTCAGGAGGATATTATTGCGGAAGTAATTCCGAAAATTCTTATTGCTCAGATGATAATATTTTTGCAGGAGGTACTAATGCAGGATATGGCAATATAATTTCGACCTGTTCTTCAAATAATTTGACTGCCATATATAATGGCGGTATAAATTCAGGTGTAAGTTGCTATTTTATAAGATGCGGAAACGATAATATCTTCGCAGGTGGTTCTTTCGAAGGACAAACAAGAATATTCAATTTCTGCAATACCAATTCTATTTCAAATGTTTATGCAGGAGGTATTAATTCAGGGTTTATAAAAAATTATAATTCATGCTCTAATGATAATATATACGCAGGTGGTATATTTAATGGGAACCCTGATATTTTCAGCCTATGTAATTCATCAAATTTAAATGTTCTATTTGCAGGTGGTATTAATTCTGGTTTTGATCAAATAAGATACAGTTGCCCCTACGATAACATCTTTGCAGGTGGAAATTTTGATGGTGAAAATAGTATTTTTAGTTTTTGCAACTCATCAACTATTTCAAATTATTTTAATGGAGGTATTAATTCAGGATTTAATGAAATAATATATAAATGTTCATTTGTTGATATTTTTTCAGGTGGAAGTTCTTCGGGAACAAATAGTATTTACAGTGCTTGCAATACTAATAATCTTTCAACGATATTCAATGGAGGTACAAATTCAGGCTTTGAAAGAAATATTCAAAACTGCAATTATCAGAATATTTTTATAGGTGGTAGTTTTAATGGTCAGAATAGTATATTCAGAACTTGCAATTCAAATGGGCAAAATCAAATATTTGCTGGTGGAGATAATGCCGGTTTTAATGCATTATTCTTAAGATGTGCAACAAATAATATTTTCTCTGGCGGAACTCTTGATGGTTCTGCAAGAATATATAATACATGTAACTCTTCCAATTTGGCTCAAATCTTCATGGGAGGTCTCAACTCAGGTTATTTTGATATTATAAACAAATGTTTCAGCGGGAATATTTTTGCCGGAGGTAATTTCAATGGCTCATTTTCTCTGTATGATAATTGCATTTATAATAATAACTCTCAAATCTTTATTGGTGGTAGTGATGATGGATTTGCATATATTAATAACCTCAGTTCCAGCTGCATGTCACCTGATGTATCTTTATCTCTCGGTCTGCTTTCATTCAGAGCTAATCTTTATAAATCTAATTCAAGCTACTTAGTTAAATGCCAATGGATTTCAGCTGATGAAACAAATACAGATCACTATTATCTTCAAAGATCTAAAAATCTGAATGATATAGAAAATCTTGACAAAGTATTTCCATTAAAAAGAAACAATCTTAAGAAATATTACGAAAGATCAGATTATGAACCTTACGATGGTATTTCATATTATAGATTGAAAATAACTGACCTGAAAGGAACTGTAAATTATACTGAATGGGAACCTATTATAATTAATGAAAATAATTTAACTAACGATTTTACTGTTAATACATATCCTAATCCGGTTTCGGATATTTTAAACATCAGAATATATTCTTCTGAAAATCAGAGAATAACTATTCTTATCAATGATTTCCTTGGAAGATTTATACTTGAAAGCTCAGTTTTTGTCGATAAAGGCGATAATCTTATTAATCTACCGTTTGAATCATATGATAATGGAATTTATATAATTAGTGCAATCACCAATAATAAAAAATACTTTAAAAAAGTAATTAAAATAAAATAAATCATGAATATTAAATTAAGAACTTTCATTTTAATTATACTCTTAATTCTAAACATTAAAATATTTGGGAATGGCCTTAATATTTCTAATATACAGGTATTTCAGGCCACAAGCATTGTAAGTTTTGACTTAAAATGGCAAAACAGTTGGAGAACACCAGCATCTGCACCAAACAACTGGGATGCTGCATGGATTTTTATCAAATTCAGGAAATGTTCAGACCCTATTTCTTCCACAAATTTCACCCCGGGAAATATCAGTGCAACTGTAACAGATCATACACTTCCGGCATCATTAGAATTTACAGACAGCCAGGGAAATCCCGGAGTATTAGATGCTGACCTTAAGGGTGTAATGTTAAGAAGAAGTGCGGATGGATTCTATCCTGATGATCCTGCCGCCACCGTTAATCTCAAAATATCAAACTTACCTGTTGCAGGCACACCGGTTGATGTTAGAGTTTATGGTATTGAAATGATATATATTCCAGGTGGCTCATTTATTTTAAGTGACGGAGGAGCAAATTCCGCTGCAATTGATAAATTTACAACAGGTGCGGTTGGTACAACTCCGGCTGTTGCGATTACTATTAATAATGAAGCAACAACCTATACTTTTTCTGATTGGAATTTTAATTTTACAGTTCCGGTTAATTATCCCAAAGGTTTTCAACAATTCTATATTATGAAATATGAAATTTCAGAAGGACAATATGCCGATTTCTTAAATACACTTTCAGGAGTATATACAAGTACATATTACACTGGAGTAGCCAACTATAATTCATTTAGAAACAGGTTAAAAGGGCCCGGTACATTCCCGAATTTATTTACCACCGACAGGCCATACAGAGCACAAAATTTCTTAAGCTGGAAAGATATTACCGCATATCTTGACTGGGCTTATTTAAGACCAATTACTGAATTAGAATATGAAAAAGCATGTAGAGGACCATCTCCCGGCGGCTTCGCAGGTAATAATATTTATGCATGGGGATCTAATACCTTCACTCAGATAACAGCCAATGGTATTTCCGGAAATGAAGATGGTACAGAATCAGTTCCTGCCAATACAAATTGTAATTATATTACAGCACCATTTACCAGTGGTGACGGCTTAAACGGCAGTGCTACTGTTAATCAGAATGGGCCTGTAAGATGCGGAATATTTGCAAACTCGTCAACAACTACTGCGGCCTCTACCGGAGGCACATATTATGGCGTTATGGAAATGTCAGGTAATTTATGGGAATGGGCAGTAAATTGTAGCGATGCTACCGGCAGAGCTTTTACCAGGGTTTGGGGTGATGGCGATATTACAACCTGGCCAGCAAACTGGCCTCCTGTTTCTCTGACTGCTTCAGCCGGCGTTATTGTAAGAGGCGGTTCATGGGAAAGCAATAATATTTCTGCTCTCATGGAAATATCAAACCGAAGATTCGGAACAGCAGCTCAATGGGCTACTTCAACTAACTGGGGTACAAGTTATGGAGCTAATATTACCTATACTACAGGAGCAACAGCTACCAGAACTTCATTTTTCGGCGGTCGCGGTGTTAGGTGATTATTCGAAATAATATATGATTAAACTAATAATAAACTTGTATAAAATTAAATAATGAAAAAAACTATAATTCTGATTATTATAATCAATATTTATATATCACTGGCATATTCCAACGGTCTGGACATTTCAAACATTAGCATTGATCAGACTAACAGTACCGTTTCATTCGTAGTAAACTGGCAAAACAGTTGGAACTATACTACAGGGCAACCTCAGAATTTTGATGCTGTATGGATTTTTGTCAAATTCAGAGATTGTAGTGTTGGAACAGCAGCTCAATTTACTCACGGACTGGTTAGTACAACAATATCAGATCACTCGCTTTCAACCGGTGTACCTATATTGCAGTTTGTAAATTCAGATGGAGTTCTTAATACAATTGATGCCGTGCCTAACAATACCGGCGTTTTATTAAAACGAATAACTACAGGTTTTTTCTCAAATCCTATTAGCGAAACAATTAAACTTAAAATCACTAATCTTCCTGCACCTGGAACGACATTAGATTTAAGAGTATTTGGTATTGAAATGGTCTATATACCTCAGGAATCATTTTACCTGGGAGACAACAACACTTCTAATAATCAATTCAGAACAAGTAATGTTAACAATTCTCCCATTTATATTAATGGTGAAACCGGTTATTCCGTATATAACGGAGTTTCTCAGATTTCTGTTCCGGCAACATACCCTCAGGGATATAACGCATTCTTTTGTATGAAATATGAAATAACTGAACAACAATACGCCGACTTTCTCAACACAATGTCTTCAGCTGATTATGCAAATAGGTTTCCCGGAAATTTCAATTCTAACAGAAACAGATTAAATAATGGCGGAACATACCCGAATATTTACTTTACCGACAGACCTTATCGTGCTCAAAATTTTCTCAGTTGGGCCGACATTTCTGCTTATCTGGACTGGGCGTGCCTCTGCCCAATATCAGAATTTCAATATGAAAAAGCCTGTAGAGGAAGTAAGCAGGGTTATTTTCCGGGAGAATATTCATGGGGGAATAGTTTTAAAACAGCAGGGAATAATTTTTCTGGTACAGAAGACGGAAAAGAAACTCTTTTAACAGGTAATTGCATTTCAGGTAATACAACATTCACTGGTGGAGATGCCGGAACCGGACCGGCAAGAGCAGGAATTTTCGCTACTTCAACTGTATCCACAAGAGAACAATCAGGTGCCAGTTATTATGGTGTTATGGAACTTACCGGAAACGTATTTGAATGGTGCGTAATTGCAACAGGAACATCAACATACTCAAAGCAATTATGGGGCGATGGAACATTAGCTGCCGGAGGAACACATAATGTAGCTAACTGGCCTTTGGCAGCTGCATCTACAGATATTATTGTAAGAGGTGGCTCCTGGGCTCTCACTACTGATTATTTTCAAGTATCATACAGGCGTTTTTCAGACCAGACAGCCGGCGTATGGAATGGAGCATTAACAACTACCGTCGGCGGAGCATTCTCGACTACTTTAAGAACTGCCGTTCTTGGCGGAAGAGGCATAAGATAAATATCTATAAATATTTATTTTTCAATATCTTCAATTCTTTCTTTAACTCTTCATGTCTATCCTCTCCTATTTTCCTTTTTTCAAATTCAATAAATTCTGTTAACATTCTTTCCTGTCTTTCATAATTTAATATCTGATCTGCCATCGGAAACAACACATTATTTTCTTTCTGAATATGTCCTGAAAATAAAAAAATATAACCTCTGATACTTTTAGAAATCAGTTTTGAATATGATCTGTTTACTTTTTTATATTTTCTAAATTCATCTGAAAGAGTCTCAACATAATCTTTTTCAAGTAAATGTTCCTGTATTAAAACTCCTATCGGTCCTTTTTCGTTTGCAATTCCTCCTTTTACAAGCTCAGGGAAAAGTATAGTTTCTTCCTTGCCTTCATGGCACTTATCAACAAATATCTTTAAATAATCAATGCATTTTTCAAGATCATCTTCATCAATTGTATTCAATATTTCAATCTTATTGGATATCTGCTCTAAAATTTTCATAATTAGCATGATCTCACCATGATCTTCTCTTAAATGTTCTGTAGCTTTCATAGTATGATAGATATTTTACTATCAAAGATACAAAATATTATTCAATTAATCACAAATTAAATCGATTTTAAATGAAATAATTCACAATTCACAATTATTTAAGGTATTTATCCAGCCATTCTTTGAAAACCCTCTGCCAAAGAATACTGTTCTGAGGTTTGGATACAAAATGTGTTTCTTCCGGGAAGAATAAAAATCTGCTTGGAATTCCTCTGAGTTGAGCTGCATCAAATGCCTCCATACCCTGCGTATAAGGAATTCTGAAATCATTGCCTCCATGAATTACCAGTATAGGTGTATCCCAATTTCCAACAAATCGGTGAGGAGAAAAGCTATAACTCTTTGGTTTATCTTTCAACCAATAGGGACCGCCAATATCATGATTTGCAAAAAACATTTCTTCTGTAGTTCCATACCAGCTTTCAAAATCAAACATACCACAATGAGCAATAAATGCCTTAAATCTTTTATTATGATTACCGGCAAGCCAGTAAATTGAAAATGCGCCATAACTTGCGCCAACTGCACCAAGTTTACTTTTATCTACAAAAGGCAGTGATGATATTGAATCTATAGCGGAAAGATAATCTTTCATATTTTTCCCTCCATAATCACCTGCAATTTCATCATTCCATTCCTGGCCGAAAGTCGGCAGTCCCCGTCTGTTTGGAGCAACAATAATATAACCATTTGCTGCCATCATCTGAAAATTCCATCGATATGAAAAAAACTGGCTCACAGCACTCTGAGGTCCACCCTGACAATATAACAAAGCAGGATATTTCTTTAAAGGATCAAAGTTTGGTGGATATATTACCCATGTCAGCATATCTTTACCATCAAAAGTTCTGATATGTCTTTCTTCAACTTTTGCCATTGTTGTTTTGGATAATATCTCTTTGTTAGTATTTGTCAATTGCACTTCCTCTCCGGATACGGGATTTATTTTAAATATTTCTGTAGGCATAGACATATTCATTTTCTCTCCTACAAGCATATTTCCCGCAAGAGCAAGTGATGTATAATCATGAGTTCCACGGGTTACCTGATTTATCTTCTTTGTAACAAAATCATAGCTGTAAATTTGAAATGTAGCATTTATACCACTTATAAAATATAACTTCTTACCATCCTCAGACCAGACAAGATTAGAAGAACTCTGATCAAAATTCGCTGTCAGATCTTCTTTCTTTTTTGTTGCAAAATCATAAATAATTATTCTTAACTTGTCCGATTCATAACCCGGAGTCTTCATACTTATCCAGGCAATCTTTTTACTGTCAGGGGAAAATACAGGATCCTTGTCATATCCTAAATTTCCTTCAGAAATATTCTCTGTTTTTTTAGTATCTGCATTATAAACATAAATATCAGAATTTGTACTTATTGCATATTCTTTACCAAATTGTTTTTTACATGTATATGCAAGCAATATTCCGTTCGGGCTCCATGAAATTTCTTCATTACCTCCGTCAGGTTTCAAAGGGCTGTCATACCTTTCATCCTTCATTATATCCATAGGGATGTCCGGTTTCCAATCATTAAGTTTTGATATTAAAATATGGCTGTATGTGTAATCACTCCATGCATCCCAGTGTCTGTACATTAAATCATCAATTATCCTTGCATTTGCTTTGGGTAAATCGGGATATAATTCGGATACTGTTTTATCCAGTTTAACATCTTTTGTAAAATAAATATGATCCATTGTAGGTGAATACTCAAAACCCGTGACGCCTCCATCTATATTCGAAACCTGTTCCGGAGACGTTCCATCAGGATTAACCTCCCAAAGCTGCATAGAGCCACTTTTATCACTAAGAAATCCAATCCTTAATCCATCCGGTCTCCATCTTGCATTCAATTCATTACCCGGAAAATTCGTAACCTGCAATGGTTTACTCCCATCAATAGATTCTATATAAATATCTCTGTTACCTTTGTTTTCCTGTACATCATAATGGGTAACTCCAAACAATATGAATCTGTTGTCAGGTGAAATTCGCACATCACTTACCCTGCCTAATTTCCATAACAATTCCGGAGTAAATATTTGCTGCGCATTTACAAACAATACAATTGTGAATAAAACCCCTAAAAATAAACCTCTTTTCATTATAATTAATAATTTTAATTTTTTTTCAAAACTACATAATTATTTATTAATGGAGATCACCTGTTTTCAAGTTATCAACTTTTGAAAAGCAAGCATATTTTTTAATTCAAGCTATTAAACTTCAAACGTTTTGAAAACATTTAATGTATATTTTTTCACAAAACGAATCCAAAACTCATATTTAACCTCTAAACAAATATTTTTATGTATCTTTACGTATTAAATCAAGTCAAACAATGTTAAACTACAATGCGGTATTTCCTGTAGCTTTAGAAATTTTGGGTATGTTAATGCGTATTCCTGAACTGGATAAATTTTATCTTGTCGGAGGCGCTGCTCTTTCTTTACAAACCGGGAAAAGAATTTCCTTTGATATAGATTTATTTTCGGAAAATTCTTTTAATAATCAATACATGTTATCTGTACTTCAGGATAAATTTCCATTAAAGGTCATAGATATAAAAGAAAACACTCTTAATCTGATGATTAAAGACTGTAAAACAGACATTATAACTTATAAATATCCTTTACTCAGGCCTATTATCTATGAAAACGGATTACGAATTATATCTGTAGAAGATATTTCAGCTATGAAACTGGCTGCTATTGGAAACAGAGGATCCAAAAAAGACTTTTTCGATATATATTTTATCCTTCAGAAATATTCAATAGAACAAATTTTATCATTCTTTAAGGAAAAATTCAACACAACACAAACTTATTTCATTATCAGAAGTATGACATATTTTGAGGATGCAGAAAAAGACCCTAACCCTATCCTGATTGAAACAGTCTCATGGACAGAAGTAAAGAATTTTTTTTTAAAACTATTAAGATCTGAAGATCAAAAAGCGCATATAGTGTAAATCTTTTATCTGTCAAATCTATTTAAAGATTATGATTATCATCCGGTTCCTTCCAGATAATTTTTTTCCCGAACCCCAGCCGGTTGTCCGTCAATTTTATAAAATTCGGTTTTATATACCAGATTGTAGAAGTATTTAATATTGCATAAGGAAATCTCAGAAGATATTTCATTTTACAATAACTTAAATCTTCATTAATAGCTTCATGAACGGTGCCTGTAAATTGTATTCCTCTGATTTTACCTATAATTTTTGTTTCAAGATGTATATTCCCGGCAACACGGGATTGCATTTCAATATCACTTACATGTTTTGTCGTCTTTTCGGAAGTGAAAATGAATATATTCTTTTCTTTGCTGTATGCATAAAAACAACTACAACAGTATGGTTCATCATTATGACTTGTTGCTAATGTAAATACATGATGTTGTTTTA
>JAUZOY010000098.1 GCA_030706235.1 Bacteroidota bacterium
GGGAAGAGTGCCCTCACCCCCAACCCCTCTCCCGCAGGAGAGGGGAGTAATGTCCAATCTTATACTTCAGGTTTCAGACCTGATACAACAATTGGATTGGCTGTCGGTGAGATGGTTGATACAATGAAATTGTATGAGATAAGAAAGAATCGCAGGAATTTTAAATCGGCAAACAGCCTTGACTGGAGCAAATATGATGATGTGGCAAGAGACCAGAGAAAATGTGGTTCATGCTGGGTATTTTCAGCTGTGGCACTGATAGAAAATATTTCAAAACAAATGTCAGGGAAAAATGGATTACCTATTGGAACAATAGACCTTTCAGAGCAGGATATTTTATCGTGTAATACTATTAGAAGTAATGGATGCCAGGGAGGATGGCCTATGTGGGCTCTTAACTATGCCAAAAAGAACGGCATTCCAAATGAAAGTTGTTTGTCTTATGCACAGAAAGATCAAAGTGAGGGAGCGTTATGTGATAGCAAATGCAGTAGTCCAACTTATAATATTAAGGTATCGGATTTGGAAGATGCAATGTGGAATGAAAATATGACTTCAGAAGATTTGAGAGATATTTTGCAGGATGGTCCTGTAGTAGTTGCAATGTATGTACCGCAAAGTTTTTTTCAATATACAGGTGGAATATATCATTATAACGGTGGTGGTTATATTTGGGGACATGCAGTACTGCTTGTTGGCTATGATGACTACAACAGATGTTTTAAAGCAAGAAAAAGCTGGGGTAGCAGCTGGGGAGAAAACGGATATTTCAGGATATCGTATGATGATGTTACAAATGAGGTTAAATTCGGAAGCTATGCACAAAGAGCAACAGGGCCATATGCAAACAGCAAACCGATGAATACAGCTATAACAATAAAAAATAGTGGAGAATCGACATTAATAGTAAGTAATATTTTGGCAGATAAAGGTTGGATGCAGTTGAAGCAAAGTTCAGCAAATGTGGCAGCAGGAGGATCGACGGACATTACCTATACTATTGACTGGTCGCTGGTTGGTAAGAAAAAAGATACTGCATATGTATCAATAGAGTCGGATGATGTATTTAACAGACTTTTAAAGGTGAGAATAATAGCACATAATGATACAGGGAAAGCTGCATCATCGATATGTGCAACAGTACCATTTTACCAGGACAGAATGTTACCTGCGGACACAGGCAGGTTTAGTATTGATATAATAAATACAGCAGAAGGTACAATGAGTTATAATGTGAGTTCAACAGATAACTGGCTTCATATTGATAAGCCTAAGGGGACGGGAGATAACAGTGTTGTAATAAGGGTTGACAAAAACAGTGTGAATACCCAAAGGACAGGAACAATAACGATAGAAGCAACAGGAGCACAGACAAAGACAATACAGGTCAGACAGGGAAGCAACCATTCGCCGCAGGTAGGTGATATATCGAAAACAGTCAAAGGAACAATCAATTTTGATAGAAGTGATTTTGTAAAAGCATATTCGGATGCAGATGGAGACAGTCTGAAAGTAATAAGAATAGAAGAACTTCCCGGCAGAGGGACGTTGTATTTATCACAGAATAAAGTTGTGCCATTTCAGACAATAGGTGTGAATGATATTTCAAAGTTACAATATAAAGCAGATACAGGGACAGGGATTATTTCATTTATATATTCAGGATCAGACGGGGCTAATATGTCAGCAAATAAGGGAAATGTGGTGCTGGATGTTTTGACAGGCTTGCCCTCACCCCCAACCCCTCTCCCTCAGGAGAGGGGAGTAAATCTTTCTGTTTATCCGAATCCGAATAATGGGGAGTTTGTGGTAGAAATCAATGGAGTGAAAGATGAGGTGGTTGATCTGAGTGTACTGGATGTAATGGGGAATGTAGTTGAAAGTGAAAATATAAAGGTGAAAAGTGATGGTATGATCAAATTTGATTTAAGCAGATTTGAGGCGGGAGTTTATTTTATAAACCTCACCCATTACGTCTCTTATAAAGGCGATGGAAGTTT
Source organism: Bacteroidota bacterium (assembly GCA_030706235.1). Taxonomy (GTDB): domain Bacteria; phylum Bacteroidota; class Bacteroidia; order Bacteroidales; family GWE2-29-8; genus JAUZOY01. The sequence continues at coordinate 2,001 of JAUZOY010000098.1, forward strand.
GCAGAGAATTGTGAAGAAGGTGGTGTTGATGAAATAATGGCCAAAAGGATACAATAAGGATATATAAAGGATACAATAGGGATAAGGGTAGGATATATCAAATTTGGTAGTTTTTGCTTTGAGGATTTCGGATAATTTTTCAATTATTCTGAAATGCTTTTATTATGATTTTCCCAAAGATAATAATTACAGTAAAAATCAAGTTACTAATATTAATTATCCAATGGTAAAGTAATGTTTATAAGCTCAATCCTATGGAAAGAAATCCTAAATAATAATATTATGTATCTTTATAGCTGTTTGAAAGGTACTAAATGATTCTCAACGTAATAAAGAAAGTATTATTTATAATCCTAATAGTTATAAACTATAGTTTATATGGTCAGGGGCTTAGCAATCTGAGGTCCGGATTTGTTCATTATAAAGGTGATACTATAAAAATAGATTCGCTCAGCATTATCCCGGGGTCTGTCGAGATACGTGATTCTACAGGCAGTAAGCTTGATTCTATAAATTATACCTTCGACTACGCAAAATCATTACTGGTTATTAAAGACAGAACTTTTCTCAAACAAAGACTTTCCGTTTCTTACAGGGTATTTCCATACAATTTTGCAAAAGAATATTTTCATAAAGACAGCCGCATACCACAAAATGTGATTGGTACTCCATTAGAAGAGCCTTATGTGTACACTTACAACAAAGGTCAAAACGATGTTTTAAGTCTTGGAAGTCTTAACAAATCCGGTAGCATAATGCGTGGCATCTCTTTTGGAAATAATCAGGATGCAGTACTAAATTCGAGTCTTAACTTACAGATGACAGGAACTTTAAGTGACGATGTAGAAATTGCAGCAGCAATAACAGACAATAATATTCCCATACAGCCGGAGGGAAATACGCAGCAAATTCAGGAATTCGACAAAGTTTTCATCCAGCTGACAATGAAAAAAAAGTTCAAATTAATAGCCGGTGATTTTGAGCTTCACAGACCTGAAAGCTATTTTATGAACTTTTACAAAAAATCACAAGGAGGTTATTTCACATCTGATATTTCTTTCACAACAAAAGATAAAAAGAAAGGGCATTGGGGAACATCTCTCGCAGGTGCTCTTTCAAAAGGGATGTATGCAAAGAATACTATAACTCCGATTGACGGTAATCAGGGACCTTATAAACTGACAGGTGCAAACAATGAAAGATATATTATTGTTCTTGCAGGCAGTGAAAAGATTTATATAGATGGCCGTTTGCTTACAAGAGGTCAGGAAAATGATTATGTTATTGATTATAATACGGCTGAAGTTACATTTACCCCAAGAAACATGATAACCAAAGACAAAAGATTAACAGCCGAATTCGAATATTCAAATTTAAATTATCAGCGATCATTATTCTTTGCAGGCACTGACTATGAAAATGATAAATTAAAAGTAAGGTTTAATATATATTCCGAACAGGATATTAAAACCCAACCTCTTCAACAAACACTTACCGACCAACAGAAAAATATATTATCTTCTGTTGGAGACAGTATTCAGAATGCTATTTCTTCAACTATTCAAAAAGTATCTTTTAACTCTGATCAAATATTTTACAAAATGATAGATACTCTGGGGTATGATTCAGTGCTTGTTTATTCCACCGATCCAAAAGTAGCCCTGTATACAGCAGGATTTTCATATGTAGGAACCGGCAAAGGAAGATATGTACTGATGAATTCATTAGCAAACGGGAAAGTTTATCAGTTTGCTGGCCCTCATTTGGGAGATTATGAACCGGTCACCTTATTAATAGCTCCCAAAAAGAAACAAATGTACACTCTCGGAGCTGACTATGCATTCAGTAAAAATACATCTTTATCTGCAGAAGTTGCACTAAGTAATAATGACCTTAACACATTTTCCTCTATAAATGATGGGGATAATATTGGATATGCATTTAAAGTAAACTTAAAGGATACACGACAACTCGAAAAAAACAATCCAAACTCCTGGACTTTAACAACACAGGCCGGCACAGAATTTACTCAGAAACATTTCTCTGCAATAGAAAGATATAAAACTGTCGAATTTGAAAGAGACTGGAATATAGGAACTAACATTCTGAATGATATAGATAATGAGAATATCTCATCATTTGGACTTGCTCTGAATAAAATTAAAAAAGGGGCTCTGACATATCAGCTAAACTCCTATGTTAAGGGCAATATATACAATGGCTTCCAGAATATAATGAATGGAGAATATTTCATCCATAATCTCAGAACATTTTATAGTGGTAGCTATCTTAAATCAAATCAGTCTCTTACAAATACAGATTTTTATCGACATAGTACAGGCATTGAGGAAAATCTTAAAGTATTTAAATTAGGACTGAAAAGTGATATGGAAAGAAATACATTTAAAGAAGTCAAAAACGATACTCTTCAGACCACCAGTTTTTATTTCTATAGCTGGGAAGCATTTATTACAAACCCTGATTCATTAAGAAACAAATATCTGCTTAAATATAACCGCAGATATGATTATGCTCCTGAAAACAATGATTTCAGAAAAGCATCATATTCTGATAATGCGACATTGTCATTAGATTTACTTAAAAATCCTTCCCGAACTTTAAAATTCTCAACTACATATCGAAAGCTTACTGTTTTGGATACGACTATAACCAAAGCAAGATCAGACAACTCACTGGTGAGCAGGTTGGAATATTTTATCAAAGCACTTAAAGGAACTGTAAATTCAACAACATTCTATGAATTCGGCTCAGGAATGGAATACAAGAAAAGTTATCAATTCATTGAGGTACCTGCAGGTAAAGGTGTATATCAATGGACTGATTATAATGGTGATGGGATCAAACAACTCAATGAGTATGAAATTGCTACATATTCCGACCAGGCTAAGTATATTAAAGTTTATACACTGACCAATGAATCTGTTCATGCATATTACAATCAGTTTAATGAAGTATTACTGGTAAACCCAGCAGCATTATGGTCAGGGAAAAAAGGTATTAAGGGATGGTTATCAAAATTCTCAAATCAGACTTCATATAAACTTGACGGAAAAACAAGTGACCAGAATATTTTGAAAGCTATAGATCCATCACTTTCAGGAATTTCTATTGATAATATTATATCTCTCAACTCATATTTCAGAGATGCTCTATTGTTCAATCAGAGCAATTCAAAATTTGGAATGACAATGACCTACCAGGAAAACAGTAATAAAAATCTGCTTGTAAATGGATTTGAATCAAGACATACCATAACCAGAAGTATCCTTACAAGACTAAATATTATAAGAAATTACGATTTCAAAATGACTCTATCTTCCGGTTCCATAACCAGCGGATCAGATTTCTATACTGATAAGAATTTTCTCATAAATAATCTTAGTGCCGAACCGGTTCTGACCTATCAGCCTTCCCTGAATTTTAATATTGCAATGACCTACAAATACTCGACCAAAAAAAATGCAAAGCTTTCAGGCGAAGAAGCACTTGTTAATCGCTTTGTACTTGAATCCAAATACAATACTTCGCAGAAAGGTCGACTCAATGCTAAAATGGGTTATGTACTTATCAGCTATGATTTCCCCGTCAATACATCCATAGCATATGAAATGCTTGAGGGACTTCAACCCGGGAAAAACTACACCTGGGGATTATCATATGAAAGGACCATTCTTAGTAATATGCAGATGTCAATTAATTATGACGGACGTAAATCACAATCAAATAAAGCAATCAATACAGCAACTGTGCAAGTGAGAGCATTTTTTTAAAGACAAAAAGAAATTTTATTAATTGTTTGATATTACTGAATTTTATAATTCAATTTAATAAGTTTTATTACATTTGCATACCTTATTGTATGATTGCATAAATTTAATAGTTTTAATTTAAAAAAAATTATTTATATATAACAACTAAACTGATAATTATAGATAAAAAATAATGTCGTATAAAAATAAACTAAAAGAGAAGGTATCTGCATTCCGTGCTTCCGCAGAAGCTAAAGAAAAAGGATTATATCCATATTTTAGACCTATTGAATCAGAACAATGTACTGAAGTAATTATAAATGGTAAAAAAGTACTTATGTTTGGGTCCAATAGTTATCTAGGTCTTACCAATCATCCAAAAATCAAGGAGGCGGCAATTAATGCTACAAAAAAATATGGAACAGGTTGTGCAGGCTCAAGATTTCTCAATGGCACTTTAGATATTCATATAGAACTTGAAAGACAGCTTGCAGAATTTGTCGGGAAAGATGCTGCAATAACTTTTAGTACAGGCTTTCAGGTTAACCTTGGTGTCATCTCTTCTCTTACGGGAAGACATGACTATGTGATACTTGATGAATATGATCATGCATCAATTATTGACGGTGGAAGATTATCATTCGGTAATAAGGTAAAGTTCAAACATAATGACATGTCATCCCTTGAACAAACAATTGCAAAATTACCTGAAGAAGGGCTTAAACTTATTGTAGTTGACGGTATTTTCAGTATGGAAGGTGATATTGCAAAACTTGATAAAATAGTTGAAATTGCCGAAAAATACGATGCTAATATAATGGTAGATGATGCACATTCTCTCGGTGTCCTCGGTGATCACGGTAAAGGAACTGCATCACACTTTGGCCTGACAGATAAGGTTGATCTTATTATGGGAACTTTCAGCAAATCATTTGCATCTCTTGGAGGCTTCATAGCTGCTGACAATCAGACAATAGAATATTTGAAACACCATGCACGATCACTTATTTTCAGTGCAAGTATAACACCAGCATCTACAGCTGCTGTAGCTGCTGCCCTTAATATTATTAAAACAGAACCGGAAAGAATTGAAAGACTCTGGGATCTGACTCATTACAGTTTTAATACTTTAAAAGGAGAAGGTTTTGATATCGGTAATAGTGAATCACCTATTATTCCTCTTTATATAAGGGATGATCATAAAACATTCATATACACAAATCAGCTCATGGATGAAGGTGTTTTTGTCAATCCTGTTGTTTCACCTGCAATTGACAGCGATTCTTCATTGATAAGATTCTCCTTGATGGCTACTCATACTAAAGAACAAATTGATTTTGCAGTAGATAAAATGGTTAAAGTTGCAAAAAGAATGAATTTGCCGCTTGGTAATCATAATAACTAATATCAACAATGATAAAAGTTGAAAAGGTATCGGGAAACAGTGATCTGAAAAAATTTATTGACTTTCCGCATTTACTGTATGCAAACGATCCTAATTATGTTCCTGAATTATATGTTTCCCAGGAAGAATTACTTAATCCTCAAAAACATCCTTTTCATAAACATTCAAAAGTTGATTTATTTTTAGCTTATAAAAACAATAAGGTTGCAGGAAGAATAGCTGCAATCCGAAATGATAATCATAACTCATATAATAATACCAAAGACGCTTTTTTTGGCTTTTTCGATACTATTGATGATTTCGAAGTTGCGGGAGCTTTGTTCGATAAAGTTGTCGAATGGAGCAAAAAAGAAGATCTGAATAATCTTATTGGACCGGTAAATTTCTCAACTAATGAAACATGCGGAATGCTTCTTAATAGTTTTGATCTGCCCCCTGTAGTTATGATGCCATATAATAAGCCATATTACAACAGTTTTACTGAAAAATATGGATTCAATAAAATGACTGACCTTCTGGCATATATTGTCAAATCTGATACTTATTCAGATAAATCTGTTAAACTTCTTGGTCAACTCGAAGAAAGATTAAAACAGAAAAATATAATTATCAGATGCATAAATAAAAAAGATTTTGATAACGAAGCAAAAAAAGTTAAGGAAGTTTATAATTCCGCATGGAGCAAAAACCTCGGATTTGTTCCAATGACAGATGCTGAGTTTTCTCATATGGCAAAGGATATGAAGATGATATATGATCCTGAGCTTTGTTACATTGCTGAATATGACGGTAAAATGATAGGTTTCTCACTTTCAATACCCGATTTAAATCAGGTTCTTATTAATATTAAAAGAGGAAGATTATTTCCTACAGGATATTTTAAACTATTATTTAATAAAAATAAAATTAACGGAATAAGAGTCATTACACTTGGGGTAATTGAAGGATACAGAAAATTAGGAATCGAAGCTTGTTTCTATGCTAAAACCATTGAAACTTGCCTTCGTAAAAACATAGTTTACGCCGAAACATCATGGATACTTGAACACAACGAAATGATGAATGCTGCATTAGTCAGAATTAATGCAGAAGCATATAAAAGATACAGAATTTATGAATTACCATTATGAATAAAAAAGTTCTTATAACCGGAGCAAGTGGTTTTATCGGAAACTTTCTCATTGATGAAGGTCTGAGAAATAATTTCGAAATCTATGCAGCAGTCCGCAAATCAAGCAATATTGCACACCTCAAAAACAAAAATCTCAAAATAGTTGAAATAAACCTATCGGATAAAAATTCTCTTGTGAATACGCTGTCCGATCTTCCTGATTTTAACTATATTATTCATAATGCGGGTTTAACCAAAGCTTTGAAAAGGGAAGAATATTTTAAAGTCAATTACCATTGCACTAAAAACTTCGCTGAAGCAATCAGGATAAGCAGAAAAACGCCTGAAAAATTCTTCTTTATGTCTAGTCTTGCTGCATTTGGACCGGGAAAGCCTAAAACAAAAGATCTGGTAAAACTCTCAGATAAACCTTCACCTATTACATTCTACGGTGAAAGTAAACTTGAAGCTGATAATTATATAACCAAACAATCAGAACTTCCATATATCATACTCAGACCAACTGCTGTTTATGGTCCCGGTGAAAAAGACCTGTATCAGGTAATGAAATTAATTAATAATCATCTGGAGTTTTACATTGGATCAGATAATCAGTTCCTTACTTTTATTTACGTCAAAGACCTCGTAAGAGCCGTCTTCAGATTACTGGAATCCACCAAAGTAAACAAATCGTATTTTATCTCTGATACCAAATTATATCAGAAATACGATTTATGCAATTTTGCTTCTGAGGCTCTTGGTAAAAAAACTCTAAAACTGTCTTTCCCAATACCACTTGTCAAAGTAATTGCCGCAACTCTAGAAAAACTTACATTTTTAAATAAAGGTAAAGCACCCATACTCAATATTGATAAAATCAAAGAACTTTCTGCAACAAACTGGAACTGCGATATTCTTCCACTTGTCGAAGATATTGGATTTGTACCTCAATATTTTCTAAAAGACGGATTGAAAGAAACAATCGATTGGTATAAAAATGAAGGCTGGCTATGATCGCCTATATCTAACGTTTTAATCTGACTAAAACTCTCTTAGCAATTTAGTATATTTTTTTAATGTTATTACAGTATTTATTATTATCTTTGTAGTAATATATTACTAACTTTAAACAAAATAACTATGAATACAGATAAAAGTTGCCAGCACCAGACACCTGAATATATATTAGGATTTATAACGCATTTTCAAAAAAGCCGTACCCTTCTGACTGCCTTCGAACTTAATATCTTCACTGTTCTTAAAGACGGTCCGAAAACATCATCAGAAGTTGCAGAAACTATCAAAACAGATAAAAGAGCAACAGATAGATTGATGAATGCCGTTTGCGCTATTGGTTTTCTTGAAAAGAATAACGGAAAATTCAGCAATACTGAAACCACAAAAAAATACTTTGTAAAGGATAGTTCTGAATATATGACAGGATTAATGCATACTCTGAATCTCTGGAATTCGTGGAGCAATCTGACAGGAAGCATTTATAAAGGAGGTACTATAAACCAATTACCTTCGGACAATAAGGATATAAGAGAAAAATGGCTTGAATCCTTCATAGGAGCAATGCATTACAGAGCTTTGATACACGTACCTGAAGTAATATCAAAAATAGACCTTAACGGAGTCAGAAGAGTACTTGATGTTGGAGGCGGTTCCGGTGCATTTGCAATGGGATTTACAAAGGCAAATGAAAATATCAAAGCTACTGTATTCGATCTGCCTGAAGTTACCTCAATAACTAAAGAATACATACAAAAAGACAATCTTACAGATAAAGTCAATATTGTTAATGGAGACTATAATTCTGACCATCTGCCTAAAGAATATGATATAGTTTTTCTTTCTTCAATAGTTCACAGCAATTCTTATGAAGGCAATATGAGATTAATCAAAAAATGTGCTGATTCTTTAAATCCCGGAGGACAGATAATCATCCAGGATATTGTCATGAACGAAGACCGTACAACCCCTGAAAACGGAGCTTTATTTGCATTGAATATGCTTGTCAATACAGAAAAAGGAGATACATACACAGAAAAGGAAATGCTCGAATGGTTTGAAAATGCAAACATACGTTTTGAAAAAAGAGTAGAATCCTTTATGGGTAACTCTCTGTTAATCGGAAGAAAAAGATAATAATTTTTGAATATTTAATCCCCTCTTTATTGCATGAGAGGGGATTAAATAAAATGCATTATATTCATATTTCATAACTTATTATCAAAATTACTCCACTATCAACTTCCTTATATAAATACCTGTTCCTATTTCTAATCTTACAAAATACACCCCAGAATTCAAATTTTTTCTGTTCAATTCAAA
>JAUZOY010000099.1 GCA_030706235.1 Bacteroidota bacterium
AATTGAAAAAATAAAGGAAATTCATAACATCTATAAAATTATTTACCTTCAAGGGCATAATGTTAGTCAGGCACTTAAAGTATTATTATCCGAAATTCCTCAAAGTCAGGAGAGGGATGAAATAATAAATTTCATAAAATCTTCTACAAGAGGTATTATGAGAGGTTATTGCGAAAAAGTAGAATAAAAGCTATTCACTTGAAAATTTTTTTAAATAATATTTCTAAAAAATATAGTTCAGGCTTCACTCTAAAAGATATAAACTACGAATTTAATACCGGTAACATCTATGGTATAAGTGGAACTAATGGCTGTGGTAAATCCACTTTATTAAAAATTATTGCTTCAATGGAATTACCTGATTCCGGAAAAATAAATTATTTTAATTGTAACAGCCCTATTTATGACAGGCAAATCAATAAATATCTTTCTGTTGTAGCACCTTATTCAGAAGTTTCAGACTATTTTACTCTTGAAGAGTCAATAGACTTTCATTTTAGTTTTAAATCTTATCAGAAAAACTTTGATAAAAATAAAGTTATCGACATGCTTAATATGAGACATATCTCTAAACAAATGATTGGTACTTTTTCATCAGGAATGAAACAAAAATTAAAACTTGTATTGGCAATGTATTCTGATTCTCCTCTAGTGCTTCTTGATGAACCGGCAATGAATCTGGATGGTGATTCAATAGATATGTTTCAAACATTAATAAAAGATTTTTCAAAAAACAGACTTATATTAATATTTTCAAATAACAGAAGTGAAGAATTATCGTTATGTAATAAATTAATAACCACTGAATTTTTCAGATAATTTTAAGTTGATTGAATAGTAATATTATACGAAAGGTATTTCTAATATTTTTAGTTATACTTCTATTAAATGAAGTAAAAGCACAGAAAAAAAATATTTCTGTAGTTAAAGATTCGGCAACTTCGCTTATTTCACTTAGTGCAGTGTATGGGTATCAGTATCCGGGACATGATATGGCAAACCGTTTTTTAAGCAATAATTCTATAGGAGCCGGTTTATTATTCAAAAATAAAATGAACTGGATTTTTGAAATAGAAGGTAGTTATATATTCAGAGATACTCTTAAACAAACCAATTTGTTTAGTTCAATTTCTACATCTGATGATAATATAATTGATGCAAATGGAATGTACGCAGAAGTTTTTGCACGTGAAAGAGGTTTTACTTTATATGGAAAAGTAGGGAAGATCTTACCGGTTTTAAATATTAACCCCAATTCAGGTCCTTTCATTATGGTTGGAGCCGGTTGTTTGGAACATAAGATAGATATTGTTGTTACAGATAATTCAGCACCTCAACTATCAAAAGAATATAAAAAAGGATATGATAGGTTAACTTTTGGGCCTTCATTTTCAGAATCAATAGGCTATATCTATTATGGAAAGAGAAGATTAATAAACTTTTTTGCTGCAATTGAATTTAATCAGGCTTTTACAAAAAATTTACATAATTTTGATTACAATACCGGAATGACTGACAATTCTAAAAGATATGATACATTGTGGGGGTTTAAAGTAGGGTGGATGATAAATCTATACAGGCAAAAACCATACAAGGATAGTTTCTATTTTTAAGAAAATGTAAAATTTTTTGCTATGATTATTATATATAATATTTTTATATCGTTTTACGGTTTTTTAATAAAGCTCTATTCAAATATTAATGTAAAAGCAGGACAATGGATTAAAGGAAGAAAAGATCTATTCCATAAAATTAAAAGTGAATTGAATGAAAATGACAGAATAGTCTGGTTCCATTGTTCATCACTTGGAGAGTTTGAACAAGGCAGGCCTTTGATTGAGGAATTCAGAAAGAAATACCATGAATATAAAATAGTGTTGACATTCTTTTCTCCTTCCGGTTATGAAATAAGAAAAAACTATAAAGGGGCTGATTATATTTATTATCTGCCAATTGATACTAAAGAAAATGCGAAACAATTTATTGAGCTTATAAATCCTGAAAAGGTATTTTTTATAAAGTATGAATATTGGTATCATTTTCTGCATGAATTATATTTAAGGAAAATTCCGGTTTACATTATCTCTGCAAAGTTCCGGACGGAACAACATTTTTTTAAATTTTATGGCATCTGGTTCAGGAAAATGTTACATTTTATAACGCATTTTTTTGTACAGGATGAAGAATCAAAAGATTTACTAATAAGCATTGGAATCTTAAATGTTACTGTTACCGGAGATACTCGTTTCGATAGGGTTAAAGAAGTAATGGATAGTAATATGGATTTTAATCAAATCAGAAATTTTAAAAAAAATTACCCTGTTTTTATTGCAGGAAGTACCTGGCTAAAAGATGAAGCTCTGATTATAAATTATATTAATGAGAGCAATAATTCCTTAAAATATATAATAGCACCTCATGAAATAAATCCCGATAGGATAGATTTTCTTATTAAACAAATAAAAAAGAAAGCAATTAAGTATTCTGAACTTGGAAATGAAAATGTTGAAGAATTTGATGTAATAATTGTTGATACAATCGGGATCCTTGCCTATTTATATAAATATGGAGATATTGCATATATTGGAGGTGGGTTTGGAAAGGGAATACATAATATACTTGAAGCTGCTGCTTTTGGACTTCCTTTGATGTTTGGATATAATTATACCCGTTTTAAAGAAGCCAAAGATATGGTCAGACTTAATGGTGCTTTCTCTGTTCATACACAGGAAGATTTTTGTAAAAAACTTAATGACTTTACATCAGATAAACAATTGCTTATCAATACAGGTAAAATATGCAAAGAATATGTAGCAAATAATGTAGGAGCAACTATGAAAATTCTTGAAAATCTTAATTAAGAGGAAGCTAAAAGCTGAATAATATTGATAATTGTGAATAATGAATATATAAATTTTAATAAAGGATTAATCAATTTTACGGCAATTCTTTTATTAATAATTTTGATTCAATCGTGTAAAAAAGACAATGAAAATTCACAGAACAATAATATTTCATCTACGCCTACACCATATAAAGTTGAAATACCCAAATTTTTTCCTACTGATATTTATATCCCATCTGATAATCCTTTGACAAATGAAGGAGTAGAATTAGGAAGGTATTTATTTTATGATGGAAAGTTGGCCGGACGAAACAGTCCTGATTCAATGATGTCATGTGGTACATGTCATATTCAACAATACAGTTTTAAAAACGGTAAGGCTAATGCATATGGGATCACCGGAATAAAAACACCACATACTATGCTCCCATTAATAAATTTATTATGGAATCCTAATACTCTTCTCTGGAATGGTAAAGTTGGTAAAATTGAAGATTTGATTCCGATGGGTATTACAGCGCCACATGAACTAAACACCACAATTAGTAAAGCTGTAGATGCAATAAAGAAAAATCCTGTTTATCCGTCAATGTTTAAAAAGGCATTTGGAACGGAAGAAATAAACATTGACAGAATATCTAAAGCAATTGCGCAGTTTGTAAGAACTCTTATATCATCAAATTCAAAATTTGACAAATATCTGCGTGGAGAAGGTAATTTAACAGCAGAAGAAATGGATGGGTATTCTATTTTTTCTTCTGAAACAGGAGATTGTTTCCATTGTCATGGAACAGTTTTATTTACAACAAACCTGTTTTACAATAATGCAAAAGACAGTGTCTTTACTGATACAAGAGACAGATATTCTATAACTCATAATCCATCTGATATAGGTGCCTATGTAGCTCCGACACTTCGTAATATTGAACTTACAGCTCCATATATGCATGACGGACGATTTAAAACTTTAGAAGAAGTAGTAGATTTTTATAGTGAAGGACTGGTCAGATCACTGTATGTTCATCCTCTGATGAAAAAGATTAATCAGGGAGGTGCTCAGTTAACTTCTACACAGAAAAAGAATCTCATATTATTTTTGAAGACTCTTACTGATAATGATTTTGTTACAAATCCTAAGTATTCGAAGCCGACAAATTATTAAAATGTATATCTGATGGTAAAACAAGCTTCGTTACCCCAGAAGCCTGAATATCCGGTTCCTCCGTTAAGATAAAAAGTAGGTTTCCAATCTAAAGACGCAGCAATTGGGACTCCTTTAAAAGCATATTCAATTCCAACGATACCTTCAATTCCAATGAGAGTAACGTCATTATGATAATTTCCGAAATGACCAGTCCCCAGAGCTACTCCGCCTCCAAAAAAGACAGCAAGTTGTTTTTTCATTTCTTCAAAAATAGGTTCATTCAGTTCATATAATCCGGATAGTTTTATGAAACTGTCGTGAAAAGTGACAATACCTTCAAGTGAATTATCATTAGTTCTGAAAAATTTGTATGAACCGCCAAAGAAACCAGGCCCGAATCTGAAACCTACTGCTGAATTGTAAAGTTGAGCCTGTGATTTTAAGCTAATTAAAGAGATAAATCCAAGAATAAATAGTAATTTTTTCATAAGAACACTTTATATATTTGAATTGTTGCAAACGTACAATTTTTTTTTGAAAGCAGAAGATAAAAGCCTTATTAAGATAAAAACATATAATTTTTTAAAATCGGAAACTTTTTATGTTTTAAAATTCAATGTTAATAAAAAAAGGGGAAAGATTTTTCTTTCCCCTTATGAAAAAGAGAGATATAAATTACAGTAAATTAAGTTTACTGTAAAGTTCTTTTCTATATAATCCACCGATTGGTAATACTTTAGATTTACCTTCTATTACCATTTCAGGGTATTTAATTGAATAAATTCTGTCAATTCTAACAATATAAGATCTGTGAATTCTAACAAATTGATTAGAAGGAAGTATTCTAAGCATTTCCTTCATAGTAGTATGGGTTGTGTAAGAATTATCAGCAGTATGGATTGTAACATAATCTTTTAAAGCTTCAACATAATAAACATCAGTGAATTTTATTCTGTTTAATTTATAGTCTGCCCTTACATAGATGCTATCTTTATCATCTTTATTGAAAACTATAGACTGGAATAAGTCTCTTTCTTTCTTTGTAAGAAGATCCTGTTCGTGTTTATATAATGCCATTTCAATAGTTGTCTGTAATTCTTTTTCTTTGAAAGGTTTCATTATATAACCGTAAGGTTCTGCATGCTTAGCTTTTTTAATTGTATCATCATCAGCGTAAGCAGTAAGGAAAATGATAGGAATCTGATATTTTTCTTTGATAATATTTGCAGCATCAATTCCACTCATTTTACCTTTAAGCATAATATCCATCATTACGATATCAGGTTTTTTTTCTTCAATAGCAGCTATAGCTTTTTCACCAGCAGAAACTACATTGTTAACAATGTAGCCCAATTTCACTAGACTATTCTGAATGTCTTTTGCGACGATATTTTCGTCTTCGACAATCAATATTTCTGTTTTTGCCATAAAATTATTGTTTTTAAAATGTTATTTTAAGGTTAATAGGTGTTTATAGAAATAATTTGCAAATATAATTAATTTTTTTTAATTAATTAAATGAAATTCTTTGTATATTACATTCAAGTTGACAAAATTATACTTTTAACAGAATATAATGATTAGGTATTAATACCCAATTGCTCAGTTTATCTGAGGAATTTCTTTCTTTTCTATTATATTTTTTTTCTTTCCCTTAAATTTAATTACTCCAAGATTAAAACCCAAACCGGCAGATAATGCAATGTAGTTTCTGTAATATGGGTGAGAATCAGGATTAAAAATCAGGAAAGAAGGAGATAATGTAATATCAAAATCAAATAAAAAGAAATTAGTGAAAAATTCACCTCCTAGCATAATTGAAGCACCATAAACATTAGAATTATATGATATGGTATCGAGTCTTTCGTCAAAATAATTATTTACCCATCCAATATTTATCCCATATCTTGTATTGAAATAATCATTGACATTGTCATAATATCTGATACCTATACCATAGTTGTGACTTTCAGGAATTCTTGCTCTTGAAGTTTCATACCCTAAAGTAATATATCCTGAAATGTTTTTAATTCCGCTTTCAAGATTAATTCCATATCCACCATAAGGAATGCCTCTGCCAATTTTTGATAATAGGAAAAAATCTTCTCTGTTCCCTTGATCTGATTGCTGTGAATAAAGATAAACAAATGAAAAGAATGAAAGTATTGCAGATAAAAGGATCCTCATTTTTTATATAAAACTGCAAATATAAAAATAGTTTTAAGTTTTGATATCATGATTGATTATTATTTATAGGATTGTTATAGGTGAAATGCAATCACATAAAAGAATATTTCAAAATGATTTTCAAAAAAATATGTAAGTTTGTCATTTATTAGCAATAGGCTTCCATTATCAAAGATTTGGAAGTGTTTGATTTAAAATGGATTCAATTAAAATACTCTATATGTATAAGACTCTAATTATTTTATTGTTATCAGTATTTTGTTTTTCAAGTGCAAAATCTCAAAATGATCAGGAAATTAAAAAAGCATTAGATAATATAAATTCAAAAGATTTAATAGAAACTGTAAAAATATTGTCTTCACCTAAGTATGATGGAAGATTTCCGGGAGCAAAAGGATATGATGAAGCTTCTGAATTTATGAGGAATGAATTTAAAAAATCCGGATTAAGATCTTTGAATAATGATAACTACTATCAGAAATTAAATGTTGAATATAATCAGATAGATAAGCCTTATCAGTTTATAATTTCCAAAAACGGAGTGAAATTAAAAAGTTATAAACTCGGGAATGATTTTGTGTTCAGGTGCTTTACAGGCGGAAATCATATTAAAGCTCAGGTAGTATTCTGTGGTTATGGGATCTCAGTTCCTGAATCAGGTTATGATGATTATTCAGGAATTGATGTAAAAAACAAAATTGTAATGGTTTTCAAGCATAATCCAAAATGGAAAATAAACGGGAAGGTTGAATGGCCTGATGCTACTGAAAGAACAAAGGTAAATGCGGCAGTCAAACATGGAGCAATAGGTATTATCTATGTATCAGAGCCAAATGAGTCAAAAGTGGAATTGCCAATAGGAAGTGCTATGCACGGAGAAGGAAATCAGAACACAACTTTTCCACAGTTGCATGCAGGACAAAATGTAGCCGTAGATTTATTACAGGAGTCAGGATATAATTTATCAAAATTGCAATCACTTATAGATTCATTAAAGAAACCTTTATCACTTGCACTTAAAACAACTGTTGAGATAGAGGTGCATACAAAATATGTGAAAGATAAAGCTACTCAAAATGTATATGGTATTATAGAAGGGTCGGATCCTGAATTAAAGAATGAGTATCTCATTGTGAGTGCGCATCTTGATCATGTCGGAAGTCAGGCCGGAGAGATATACTTTCCAGGTGCAAATGATAATGCTTCGGGTTCTTCTTCTGTTTTGCAAATGGCAAGAACGTACTCAAAAATGAATGTTAAACCCAAACGTTCTATACTTTTCATTGTATTCGCAAGTGAAGAACAGGGCTTAACCGGTTCAACATATTCGTCTGAACATCCATTAATTCCTCTTGAAAAAGTTTCAGCAATGATAAATCTGGACTGTATTGCATTTGGTGACAGTATTCAGATGGGTAATGGAAAAAGCGTTCCTGAATTGTGGAAAATTGCAAGAGAGAAAGATTCTTTATATACGAAACAGATGACACATATTACATGGAAAGGGGGAGGAGCTGACGGAACCCCATTTCATAAAAAAGGAGTACCAATGATTTATAGTGTTACAAAAAATTCATACGGACATTTGCATTGTTTATCAGATAAGGTTGAAACACTTAATCCTGAATTGTTTGAGAAAGTAGTCCGATTGGCATATTTGATTTCAACAGAAGTGACAAACGGAAATTATAAAAGAGAGAAAGTTAGTGAATGAAATAAATAAAAATGTAAAAAAGATAGTATTTTAAATCAGTCATTTACGGATCTTTTGTAAATAATATTACATTTTTTTAATAAATTTATTTGCTATATTAATTTTTTTGTATCTTTGCAAACCAATTGACGAAAGTCGCGGGCCCATAGCTCAGTTGGTTAGAGTAGCTGACTCATAATCAGTTGGTCGCTGGTTCGAGCCCAGCTGGGCCCACAATAAAAAAAAGAGTTACAATTTTTATTTCGTAACTCTTTTTTTTATGTAACCATAAATGTATCCCAAAGTCAATTTATTTTATTTTTTAAAAGAATTGATGCAGCTCATGTTAATCACAGAAAAATTGAGGAAACTACAGTTTCTAATGACAAATCCGGGCATATTTATAAAAAAATATAGTTGAATTGAAAATATTGATTAACTTTGCAAACTTTTAAAATTAATGTTTAATTAAAACTAAAATAAAATGTTAAATCAGTATGAAACCGTTTTCATCTTGAATCCCGTTTTATCTGAAGACCAGATAAAGGAAGCGGTAGATAAATACAGAAATTTACTTACTGAGAAGGGAGCCGAGATTGTTTTTGAAAACAGTTGGGGTATGAAGAAATTTTCATATCCAATAAAGAAAAAAAACAGTGGATATTATTATCTAATTGAATTTAAAGCAGAGGGAACCGTAATTGCAGATCTGGAACTTGCATATAAGCGAGATGAAGAAGTTTTGAGATTCTTATCGTTCAGGCTGGATAAATATGCGATAGCATATAATGAAAAGAAAAGAGCCCCTAAAACAGAGCAAAAGGTAATGGAACCACAGGCTTAATTTATTTATTAATTTTTAAAACAATAATTAGTACAGAAATGGCACAACAAAATGAAATAAGATATTTAGCTCCACCGACAGTTGAAGTTAAAAAGAAAAAATATTGCCGATTTAAGAAAAGCGGTATAAAATACATCGATTATAAAGATGCAGACTTTCTGAAAAAATTTGTTAATGAACAGGGTAAGATTCTTCCAAGAAGACTTACAGGGACTTCCAGCAAATATCAGAAAAAAGTAGCCCAGGCGGTTAAAAGAGCAAGACACCTTGCATTATTACCATATGTATGTGACTTATTAAAATAAGGGGGAAAAGAAATGGACGTGATATTAAAACAAGATGTCAAAAATTTAGGTCATGCTGACGATATCGTTAAAGTAAAAAACGGTTATGGAAGAAATTTCCTTATTCCTCAGGGAATGGCAATTTTAGCTACCGAATCAAACACGAAAATTATGGCCGAAACTCTTAAACAAAGAGCATTTAAAGCTGAAAGGATTAAGAATGAAGCGATAGCTTTATCAGAAAAACTGAAAAATATTACCGTTAAAATTGGTGCAAAAGTTGGTACTTCAGGTAAAATTTTTGGTTCTGTTAATGCAATTCAAATTGCAGATGCAATTAAAAAGCAATTTAATTACGAAATAGACAGAAAGAAAATCACTCTTGATGAAGAAGCTATTAAAGAAGTTGGTACTTATACAGCAAAACTTAATCTTCACAGAGAAGTATCAGTTACACTTAACTTTGAAGTTATAGCTGAATAGTAAATTCTTAAAAAAATAAAAAAACCTGTTTGTATATTATATACAACAGGTTTTTTTTTGAATACTTTTTTTATTATTAATAAGTTTATTAAAGAGTGTACAGGTTGTATAATAAATAATTGATGAATCAATTGAGATATTTTGCATTAATCATTCTTACAATGCTTGTTTTCGGCAGTGCCGAGAATTTTGCTCAGAGTAGTGATTCGTTGAATACACATATGATAATGTGTACCTCAATTGAAGATGCAATGAAATCCCCTGAAAAAGTATTCAAACTTGATCTGCATAAGAAAAAGTTAAAAGAAATTCCTGCGGAGGTATTTCAATTGACAAATCTTACCGAACTTGATCTGAGCAGGAATAAAATAAAAACTATACCTGCAGAAATCAGTAAACTGAAAATGCTGAAAAAAATTGATATATCCAGAAATAATCTGGAAACTTTACCTTCTGAAATCGGCCTTTTGATTAAACTAAAAGTTTTGATAGCCAATCAAAATGATTTAATAAGTTTGCCTGCCGAAATAGGTAAACTCGAAAACCTGGAAGTACTGGATTTATGGGGAAACAATCTTTCTGTTTTTCCTGATGAAATGGAACATCTGAAAAAACTTAAACTTATGGATCTGAGAGTTATTTCGCTGAATGATGCGGCTCAGGACAGGATAAGCAATATGCTTCCAAACACAAAAATCCACTTCTCCCCAAGCTGTAATTGCAAATGACTGATTAAATAATTTTTACTACTAACCGACTAAATTTTCAACCAAAAAGAAGGGTACTTCCCTTAGGTTTACCCTTTCCAGTGAAAAATTCGATTTGTTGGTACAAAAACAATAATCAGATAGTAGGACGGTCAGGACAAGCAAGACGGGAAGGACGAGCAGGACAAGCAGGACATGCAAGACAAGCGGATAATTTTTTATTCCTTTCCCAGTCAGCTAAAGTAAACGACAATAAATTATTTATTCTATCAGAACATATTCTGTCTGATATCGAGGCTGTTCCGGATTACGGTATATTTCACGAATGA